>JAHIRX010000070.1 GCA_018818485.1 Patescibacteria group bacterium | reverse complement strand
TTTTCTTTAGGGAAACCTAAGCTTAGAAGGTGGGTTGTATCAGGAGTATTTATTATTACTTCCCTTTTACTGTTTCTACCTGTTTTGGGAGAAAACTTTCCCTCTCTTACCAAATACCCATCTTTTTATCGGAGATCAAATCTTCTTAGTGCTACTTACAAAATTGCTGATTTAAATCCACTTTTTGGTGTGGGAGCAAATAATTTTACTATCTTAGTTGATAGATTTATGCCTAAAAGCCCCGATCTTAGGTTTACCCAGCCTGTTCACAATATTTTTATTTTAATTTTTACAGAATCTGGAATTTTTGCTTTTCTTTCTTTTGTTGCTCTTTTATATCAAGGTACTAAAAGATCCTTAAAACCTAGGTTTTTTGTTATTCCTCTAGTGTCTCTAATACAGATACTGCTTCTTGGAAGTTTAGATCACTACCTTTATACAGCCCATCAAACACAGCTTTTATTTTGGATTATTCTAGGGCTTTCTTTTATCTGATCTAGATTTTCCTACTCAGTGTATATATAATTTAGTAGATGAAAAATAAACTGCTAACTGCCATTTTACTTTTAACTCTCCCTTTGTTTATTAGTGCCTGTAGTCTTAAGGACGTTCCCATAATAGGGGCATTATTTGGGGGAAGAGTGGTACCTCAAAAAGAGGTAACCTTAAAGTTTTGGGGATTGTGGGAAAGCCCGGAGGTTATGAATTCTTTAGCCTTAGACTACTCCCAACAAAATCCTAAGATCACAATCAGTTATGATGATAGATCTATAATCAAACCGGATCAACACAAAGAAACTGTGAAATCTAGACTTTCAGAGACAGGTGCTCCTGACATTATACTTATTCATAACAGCTGGGTTCCTGAACTTAGTGAGTTACTTGCTCCTGCGCCTGCAGGTTTAATAGACGTTACAGAGTATACTCAAAGATTTTATCCAATAGTTTCGGATAGTGCTGTTGTACAGGGAAAGATTTACGCAGTTCCTGCTTATTATGATGGGTTGGCTCTTGTCTATAATATGGCCCATTTTGATGAGATAGACCAGGCAACACCCCCCACAGCTTGGGAGGAGTTTAGAAGGCTAGCCCTTTCCTTAACCATTAAGGACGAGGATGGTGGTTTTGTGAGATCGGGTGCTGCAATTGGTTCTGCGGATAACATCGACTTTTTTTCAGACATTTTAGGGCTTATGTTTGCTCAAGCTGGTGTTGCGGTTCCTGAAGACATTGATTCAAAGCCTGCTCAAGATGCCTTATCTTTTTATACGATGTTTGTTAATGAGGATAAAATTTGGGACTCAACTCTACCTGAGGCCTCCTCTGCCTTTACCCAGGAGAAAGTTAGTATGATATTTGTTCCCTCTTGGGGAGTCTTAGACATAATTAGAGCAAGGCCCGATCTTGAAATTGGTGTAGCTGCTATTCCCCAAGCGCTTCCTGATAACCCTGTTTCTTGGGGAAGTTTTTGGATGTTTGCTGTTGCAGGAAATAGTCCTAACCAAAAAGAGGCTTGGGAGTTTATTAACTATATAACTCAAAATGAACAACAACTAAAGATGTATGATCTAGCATTAAGATATAGGACTTTTGGGGCCCCTTATGCAAGTATTGAGTTAGCAGACCAGGTTAGTGAGGCGACTGCTGGTAAATATATAAAACCAATTTTAGATACTGCACCTTTTGCTAAAAGTGGGGTATTGGCTGGAAGAGCAGGAAATACCTTCCAGACAAATATTTTAAAAGAAGCTGTAAATAGCTTAATTACTGGACAAGAACAAACTAGGCCTTCTGTTGAAGAGGCACTAACAACTGTGAAGGCTGATTTAACTACCCAATAAGTGGTATATTTTCTCCATGTTAATTCTAGCGATTGAGACATCTTGCGATGAAACTGCGTGTGCAGTAGTTAAAGATGGTACGCAAGAAATATGTAGTGTGGTAGCTTCATCCAAAGAATTTCACGAAAAAACTGGAGGTATAGTTCCTGAGGTAGCAGCTCGTAAGCAAGTAGAATTTATTACCCCTGTTATCAACGAGACTTTTAATAAACTTTCTGATAAAGGCTACAGCAAGGAAGATATTGATGCAGTTGGGGTTACTGTAGGACCTGGTCTAATAGGGTCTTTAATAGTGGGAATAGAGGCTGCAAAAGCTCTTAGTTTGGCTCTAAATAAGCCCCTAATACCCGTAAATCATCTTTTAGGACACATATATGCAAATTTTGTAGATAATGAGGCAGAGATTAAGTTTCCTGGTGTAGTTTTAGTGGTAAGTGGGGGTCATACTGATCTTGTTTTAATGAAAGGTCACAACGACTTTGAGTTTTTAGGAGGTACCTTAGATGATGCTTCGGGTGAAGCTTTTGATAAAGTAGCAAGACTCTTAGGTCTTTCTAAATATTTAGGAGGAAGAGTACTTTCTGAAACTGCAGAAAAATGTAAGGAAAATACAATAGAAGGAAGACTTCCTCGTCCCATGATTGATAGCGATAATTATGATTTTTCTTTTTCAGGACTTAAGACTGCTGTTAAAAGACTCGTGGAAAAAGAAGATCTTCCTACAGAGGTGGTTGCAAGGGAGTTTGAAAATGCTGTAGTAGACGTTTTAGTAAAAAAGACATCAAGAGCTATAAAAAATACACACGCAAAGTCTGTTCTTTTAGGGGGCGGTGTTGCAGCTAACAAACATCTCAGAGAAAGTATGGAAACACTTGCTGAAAAAATTAAAGTAGATTTGTATATCCCAACTATTCGTTTATGTACGGATAATGCTGTAGTGATAGGGTCTACTGCGTATTTTAATCAAGTGGGAAAACCTTTAGATGAGATTCAACCTAACCCCTCACTTGGGATAATGGATTTAGTTTAGGAGTTTAATTAGTCCTTTAACCGTAACAAGCTCTGTTTTATCTTTATCTCTTTTTTTCAGTTCGACTCTGTCTTCTGTTTTTTCTGACACCACCACTCTGTATGGTATTCCTATTAAATCTGCATCCGCAAACTTCTGTCCAGGTGTAACCTCTCTTCTATCATCAAATAACACTTCAATTTCAGAACCCTCAAGTTCCTTGTATATTTCTTGTACTTTTTTTTCGATTTCTTTTCCAATACCGATCAAAGATACTTTGTATGGAGCAATATTTTCTGGCCAGATTATTCCCCTATCATCATGACTTAGTTCAACAATTGTTCCAATTACTCTGCCAGGTCCTATTCCATAACTTCCCATAACAACAGGTTTTTTGTTTCCTTTCTCATCTGTGTAAAAAAGACCAAGTGCCTCTGAAAATCTAGTTCCAAGAGGGAAAATATTTCCAACCTCGATACCCCTCACCTTCTCCAAGTCTTCTTTTTTGAGATCCAGTTCTTTTAGTACGTCATCGTTATACACCTCTTTATTTACTGCTATCTTTTTCTCTTTATCTATATAAATTATGTCTTCTCCTATTTCACATACGGTTTGAAACTCATGGCTAAACTTTCCAAAGGAGCCACCACTAGCAAAAGTGACATATGTTTGGTCCCCAATACCTAATCTATCCCAGATTTTTATATATGCTTGTTTAGCTTTTTCGTAATATTTTTCAAAATCTTCTTTATTTTTATTAAAGGAGTAAAGATCTTTCATCAAAAATTCTCTAGTTCTCAATAGTCCTCCTTGAGCTCTCAGCTCGTTCCTAAACTTTGTTTGGAATTGGAAGAGGTATATAGGAAGATCTTTGTATGAGGATATATGCTGAGTCAGAAGTTTTGTTAGGGGTTCCTCATGAGTTGTAGCAAGTCCTGTTTCTGCTCCTGAATTTAACTCTGTTTTAAACCAGATATCTATAACATCATCAGCCCATCTATTTGTTGTTTTCCAGCTTTCAGGATTTTGGAGAGCTGTGAGAGCCATTTCTTGCCCACCTATAGCTTCCATTTCCTCTCTAATTATTCGAACAACATTATTTAAAACCCTTAGACCCAAAGGTAAAAATATATATGCTCCAGATATTTCTTTATGAATAAAACCGCCACGAATTAGAAGTTTAGCGTTTATACTCTCCTCATCTTTAGGAGCTTCTTTTTTTGTTTTTCCAACAAGTTCTGAATATAACATCTGAAATTTATTATACCTTACCTTAATTTTCATTGTAATAACAAGGATTTTTTGATATTGTTGTTCCATGGATAAGCGCTATGATCATAAAATTGAAGAACCAAAGATCTTGGATTTGTGGAAGAAAAACGACTGTTTTAAAGGGATAATCGATAAGAAAAAGAAACCTTTTACGATAGTTCTTCCCCCACCAAATGCTAGTGGCAAACTCCATGTTGGAAATGATTTAATGCTTGCTATTGAAGATGTGCTTATTAGGTGGAAAAAGATGCAGGGGTATTCTACGCTATGGCTCCCTGGAACAGATCACGCAGGATTTGAAACGCAAATTGTTTTTGAAAGAGAATTAAGGGAGGAAGGAAAGTCTAGATTTGATTACGACAGGGATACTCTTTATCAAAAGATCTGGGATTTTGTAGAAAAGAACAAAGGGGATATTGATGAGCAAATGACACGAATGGGGGCTGGTCTTGACTGGAGCAGATATACTTACACGCTTGATGATCACGTCGTTGACACAGTCTATACCACTTTTCAAAAAATGGTAGATGACAACCTTATCTACAGAGATAACTACATTGTTAACTACTGTCCTAAATGTGGCACTACCTTTGCTGATCTGGAGCTTAAGCATATTACTAGAAAAGACCCTCTTTACTATATGAAATATGGTCCATTTACTTTAGCTACAGTGAGACCAGAAACTAAGTTTGGTGATACAGCAGTTGCTGTTAACCCAAAAGATAAAAGATACAAAGAATATATTGGGAAGGAAATAGAAGTAGAAGGATTACTTGGTAGCTTTAAACTTAAAGTTATTGCAGACCATTTTGTTGATCCTGAGTTTGGAACAGGTGTTGTTAAGGTTACCCCAGCTCACGATAAGAATGATTATGAAGCAGGCCTAAGACATAACTTGGAAGTAAAACCAGTAATAGGTTTAGATGGAAAACTTAATGATAAGTGTGGGCCTTATGAAGGAATGAAGGTAATGGAGGCAAGAGAAAAAGTCGTTGATGATCTAAAAGCGAAAGGACTTTTGGTAAAGATAGACGAAGAGTATGAGCATGTGGTTAGTGTTTGCTATAAAGGTGGGCACGATGTTGAACCAACAGTGTTACCAAATTGGTTTGTTAGTGTAGGTAAGCTTAAGAAACCAGCTTTAGAGATTGTTAAAAAAGGTAAAGTGAGGATCTTTCCTAAATGGAGAGAAGTAACCTATACCAGATGGATTGAGGAAATGAGAGACTGGCCTATTTCACGTCAAATCGTATGGGGAATTAGAATTCCTGCTTGGTATTCAGTTAAAGATAACCCAAAACTTCTTGTAACTTTTATAAAAGGCAGCGAAAGAATAACAGGAAAAATTTCCGAGCTTTTGATGAACCACTCTTTTGGAGAAATTGAAAAAGGGTTGCAAAACTTAATTGCACCAAAAGATGCTAAATATATAATTTCAAAAGAAAAGCTAGAAGGAGAGTTCTTACCAGAAACGGACACCTTTGATACTTGGTTTTCATCCGGTCATTGGCCTTTAGTTACGCTTCATTACCCAGATAGTGAAGACTTTAAGTATTTTTATCCAACTTCTGTGATGGAGACAGGGTGGGAGATTCTTAGATTCTGGGTGTCCCGAATGATCATGTTTGGAATATATTTGACTGGAAACCCACCATTTAATGATGTATACCTTCATGGTTTAGTTAGAGCAATTGATGGTAAAAAGATGAGTAAGTCTTTAGGTAACGTAGTTAATCCAGAAGAATATATTGAAGAATACGGAGTAGATGCTTTGAGAATGGGTTTAATTTCAGGTACAGCAAACGGAAAAGATTTTGCATTTCCAAAAGACAAAGTTGTTTCATATAGAAACTTTGCAAACAAGCTTTGGAATATGGCTAGATTTATGCTCTTGATGATGGAAGATAAAGAAATATCGTTTTACGATGGTAAAAGTTCAAAAGGTTTACAGAAAGAAGATAAAGAAATACTTAAGAAGTTAAAAGAAACAATAAAAAGTGTAAATGACAGTTTAGAAAAATATAGATTCTCAGAAGCTGCAGAACTAGCCTACCACTTTATGTGGGATGACCTTGCGAGTAGCTATATTGAGCATGTTAAAGATAGGCAAGATAAAGAATTTGCACTAAGTATATTTAGGTATGTGTTTGTGGAAGGTTTAAAAATACTGCATCCATTTATGCCTTTTGTTACAGAAGCTATTTGGCAAAATCTTCCAAAGAATGATGGGGAGTCAGAGATACTTTTGAATTCTATCTGGCCAGAATAGGTTACTATTCTTGGGGCTTTTCAGATGATTCCTGAGGTTGTTGTGCTGGAGCTTCTGGTTTCCCTTCTTCTCCCCCCTCAATTTCTTCGGCGGCTGTTTCTTCCGTAGCCTCGATTCCCTCTAGAGCAGCTTCTTCTGATACCTCTTCTTCAGGCTCTTCCTCGATTGTTACTTCATCAAGTCTCACAACAAATTCTTCAGGATCTATATCTGGAATTTCTACTTTTTCTCTATCATATTTAAGCTGAGAAATATTAATTCCTTGTCCAAACTCAGTGAGTCCTGATACATCCACAATAAATTCGTTAGGAAGATCAGTAGGCAATGCTTCTACAGTAATCTCTTGCATTAAAAGAAGTGCCAAAGCCTCACCATTTTTAATAAGCTCGTTTTTTTCCTCTCCAATAACACTTACAGGTACTTGAACCTGAGTTTTAATAGTAAGGTCAGGTTTATAGAAACTTACGTGTATTAACTTGTCCGTTACAGGATTTAGCTGATACTCTTTAACAAGGACTTTATATGTTTCTGAGCCAATAACAATATCAATAATGTTAGTTTCTCCCTCTTCTTCAAATACTTTAACAAACTCATTGTGGTCAAGGGTAATAGATAAGGAATCCATACCCTTACCAAAGATTACTGCAGGGATTTTGTTTTCCTGCTTTAATGTTTTCGTTTTTTTACCTAGTTCTTGTCTTTTCTCAGCTTTTAATTGCATAAATTTACCTCAAACTTGAACATGTGGTATTGTACTTTTTGGCTTTAAATTGGTCAATACCCAAGTCTTTATTCAAAACTTAGGTCAACCTTGTATATCTTGCTTGAATTTAGAACAAAAAGAGAGGTTTCATCAGGTGAAACAGCGATACTTCTAATATCTCCCCACATTGACTCCTCGGTATGTTTATATTGTTTAACTAGATTTCCATCTGTATCTAATATCACAACAGAATTATTACCAGTATCAGCTATATAGATATGCTCTGAATCAAAATTGAAAACCACTTTAGTGGGGTTTTTAAACCCTTCCTCTAACCCTGTTACACTAAAATTTGTCTTTTCCCCACCAGAGAAGCTAACAAGCCTATTGTCCTTTGTTAGAATGTATATCTCAAAGTTAATAGCCATTGATTTTGAATTCACAAAGTCTGGATTTTGCCCCCAAGTAGACCCACTTAGTTCTCCATTTTCTTTTGAATGTCTTGTTAATATATCGTTTGAGATTATGTAAATGAATCCAGAATAAGGAAAAGATAAATCTATATCTTCTATAGAGTAGTTCTCACCTACTTCTAAGGTTTCAACATCAAAGGTTTTATACCCTTCGTTATCAGAAAAACTTAATATACCATCATTGTTTGCTAGAGACTTAATACCCGAAAATACCTGTTCTTTTGCAGAAAAGCTTGGTGAGGAAATATCTGATGCAAATACTTTTCCAGAACTTCTATCTACAGATGCGAGAGTACTACCAAGGGATACAAGTTCAGAGGGTTCTACTGTAGACTCAGTAATTTTTAGATCGTAAAATACCTCTGGAGTCACTCTTTCTACTTTAGCTTTTTCATCTAAAGCCTTTTGTTCTTCTTCAGATATCTTTGGTTCCTCCACCACTTCCTCAGAGGGTTCTTCTACAACCGTGACTTCTTCTTTTATATCCTCCTTACTTTTCCATGGCGTTGTTATTAAGATGTATATACCCCCAGCTAATAAAACACCACTTAAAGCTAACACCCCAACTAAAGGACCTACACCCTTTTTCTTTTCAGCAAGTCTTGGGGTTTGAATGTTTGTTGGTAGTTTTGGAAATTTGACATTCTTTACAACCTCTTTAACCTTTCCTGATACTGGTTTTACGACCTCTGCTCCTTTTTTAAACATACTAAATGTTTTATCTATTCCAGATTTAGCAAAATCTGTTATTTTTTGTGCTCTTTGTCTTGCTTTACTCTTTGCTGTAACTTCTTTAAGACCAAAATCAATTTCTTCGTCTTCAGAAAGGGCTGTATCAATAATTAGTCTCATAAGAAGACATGTTTGATTGGGTTGAAGCTGTCCCTCAGAAATACTCAGTGACATTAATTTTTCAGGAGGAAATATCTCAACAAAAGCGTCTGTACAGATTATTAAGATATCTTCTTCATTTACTACCTTAGACGCAGTAGAGAAGTTACCCTCAGATATGGTATTTAGTAGAGTAATTGCTCCCTCCTTCATAGTGTAGATTTTTCCATTTCCAAATTGGACAACATACAAAACATTTCCCCACAATATCCCAGAAGTAATGTTTAAACTTATCGTTTGAGCGTTTGAAGTTAAGGCATCGCTACTTAGTTGAGTTACTTTGTTCTTTGTTTCGACAATGGCCTTTTCCATTGATTGAATCGGTGAAATACTTTCAGATTCAAAGTAGGCATCATGCAAAACATCTGTTATCACTTTTGTTATGAGTTCAGTATCAAAATTAGATTCCCCTGATACACTAAATACTGTGTACACGGTACCTTTTTTTAGGAGTAGTTCTTGGTTTTCAGGTTTTATAACGATACTCTGAGAAAAAGAATTACTATATTGGGGTAGTTTTGGATTTAGCTCTTGGGTTTTCGCGTTCAGTTTTTTATTCATCTTTTGTTAAAGATTTATTGTGGCAAGGATAATAACAAAAATTGATAGCACCATATGTATTCTAGCTATTCTTTCAAAGAGTTTGCTTTGAGGGGTAGTTAAATTTGCATTCATTAGTTTTACCCTTTTGGTTAGTATAAAAGCAAAAACAGCGTATAAAACCATAATTAAAATCACAATTATTTTTCCAGCAATCACAAGTTGTCTTATAGGTAGATTAGGAACCATTTCTTTTCTTAATTTTTGCCACTAGATCTGCAATTTCGTCTCTTACTTTAGAAGGATTACTAACATCTAGAAATTCAAACTCTCTTTGTTCTGCAGATGTTTGAATGAAAATATCTCCAATATCTAAAACCACTCCCCATGTTCCTTTTACTTTAGAACTAACATCCTGAACATTTGATAAAGTTGTTTCTGACACGTCAGTACAGGATTGATCTATATCAATAACTTTCTTGTTGGTGACCATTAATACATCAAAGTACCAAGCTAGAAAGTTTTGGAAGATAAAACCAATTGTGAAAATGTACCAAAAGAGATTTAAAGCTAGAATAAAGCCTGGATTTATTACTCTCATACCCATGTAAGTTAACTTAGAAAGTGGAGGAGATACAAAAAGGGGTAACAGTAGCAAAATAAAGGCGACGGTAACCCAGTTAATATTTACGATAACACTTTTTCTTAAGAGAAAAATAATTTTCTCGTCATTATCTTCCCCCCCATATGTAGTCTTTCTTGGGTTTTTAATAAAAGAAGAGAGTATTTCCATTTGGGTTAATTATAGCAGTTAGTCTTCTTTTTCGAAGTCAAAAAGTCTGCTTCTTATAGCTACATATGAAGGGGCACGGTAGTTAAATACTGATTTAAAAATTTGCCCATCGAGGTCTCTTGATACCCCGTCTACTTGCACAGTAACAGTAACAGTTTGTCCATTAGTAATATTAGAGGATTTAATTGATGTAACCTTGTTAAAACCACCACCATATTTAGATGCTTTTTCTCTCATTTTTTCTATAGAGTAGGGATCTCCTCCCCAGCAGTCTTTTGTTAAAGGGGTAACGTGCACTTTTTCGTCACTACTTCCTTTTGTCCAAACATAATATGCATTTACAATGTCAGCCATTTCTTCTTCGCCAAGCCAAGGGTGTGGGTGATCACAGGTGTTTCCATCATTATAGCTTTTTGTATACCACGATTTTCTAAACCAAGGGGAACCAGCCTTTTTTTCATAAGCATCGTTTGGCCATTTTCCATTTGTGTCCCAACCTACATTATTTATATAACCACCAGTAGTAGAGGAGTACCACCCATACCCAGGAGCATCCAGACTTCCACCAATAATCTTGTTTTCTGTAGCGTCTACCGCACTCTTCCAAGCAGCGGGTGGGTTATCAGATTTGCTCTTTGAAAATACTTGGCAACTCTGTGTTGTACATATACAACCCCCGCCTCTAGTTCTTCGATAAGCGTAAGATCTTCCTGCAATAGCCTGCGCCTTTAGAGCCTCCTCATCCCAGGTACTAGGCATCTCTGCTAGACCATAGAGATACTCTTGAAAGTCCATGTCCCCATAGCCCTCAACACAAATTTCATCTGGGAAGTCACTTTTATCGCTCACGTCCTCTTTATAATAGAACTTAATAATATCTTTATAGCTTTTTCCCTCATCTGCTCTTCCTTTAGCACCATACTGACTCATTCCGTTATAGTGGGTGTAAGCCCCATAAGAAAATGCTGCAAAAGCAGGTTTGAATGGGGGGTCGGGAGTTTTAGCACCAGGTGCTTCGTAATCTCCAACGGTCCCATTTTCTGATCCATACTTTAAAGCACTAATCTTTGATTGAAGATCAGAAAGCTCCTCCTCATACCCCTCCCTTTTCTCTGCAAGCTCACTAGCTTCTTTTTCAGCTTGAGCTTTTTTAGCATCTAAATCTATTTTTAATGCAACTAAACTAGCCTCAGCTGTCTCAAGATCGTTTTTGATATCTTCAGCCTGTTTTTTATCCTCTTCATACCCTCTTATCTCTGAATTTAATGAGGTAATAATTTTTATTGTTTCTTCATTTGTAGCTTTATTAAATGCGTATACAAAAATGGAATATTGAAAACCAGTCAAATTAGCAAGCTCCCCATCTGTAGTTATTTGTGTATCTGGAGATGTTAAGAATAGTTCAAAGTCAGAAAGAGCACTTTTTTTAGAGTAATTTCTAACAAGTTTGTTTCTAAAGTTAATTTTATCTTCAAGTTTTCCTTTCAAATCATTTAAAGTTTCGTTAATTGCTTCAAGTTCAGATCTAACCTCGTTTATGGATGCCTGGGTTTGAATAATTTGTTGGGTAGCTACACTTAGATCTGATGATAGATTACCTATTGTATTTTGTACTCCGGAGAGTTTATCTTGAGTTTCGTTTAATTTTCTTTGTACATCTTCCTCTTTTTTCTCGTAGCACTCTGTTCTTTCAGATGTACCCTCAATATCTTTACATTCATCTTTAGCATAACTCACAATAGAACCGACACCCGTTATTAATAGAGAGGATATAAAGATTAATGTTGCAAAAAAGACCAAAAACCTTTTTGCTGGGCAAGAACTCATATATTAGATTATATCAGGGGATTAGTTCTCTGTGATAATATTTAGGTATGAGAAAAATATTAATGAGTCTACTTTTATCTTCTTTAATTTTAATCTCTGGCTCTTCATATAAAGCATATGCGAAGGAGTGTCCTATAGGGCTATCAAACTATAAATGTAGTATTAGTTGCACAGGTGATTGGCAGGTGGCAATTGATACTTCTAACCCATACACCTGTTTTGGCTTGGGTGGGGGGGCCTGTTGCAAAAAGACGGAGGAAGCCCTAAGTAAGGAAAACACATGTGGCGGTGAGGGAGGTGAATGCAAGTCTGTTAATCCTTCTGATAATGAACACGTCTGCCACCAAGCGGGTAGTTGGGGAGACTATGGTTGTGGAACTAATGAGCATTGTTGGATTTGTTACGAGAATGTAAATTACGATAGAACGATGGACGAAATAGACCCTGAAGAGAGTGCCCTTATAGATGTGGCAAAACAGCAAAGAGAGGACGCTATAAGACACAACTACGCCCCCCCAGTAGATAGAGGTTATTCAGGCCCTATTTTTACAAGTTTTACTGATGTTGTAGCCCCTGTTGCAAAAGTTCTT
>JAHIRX010000005.1 GCA_018818485.1 Patescibacteria group bacterium | reverse complement strand
GGATGCATATCTTGATAGAAGGACTTCCCAGTATTTATACAAAGATGATGGCTATATTTTTATGGATCCTAAGACTTATGATCAATTTACCATTCCAAGTTCTGTTATAGGTGATTCTGGAAAGTTTTTTAAAGAGGGAGATAGCATCCAAATATTGTACTTTGAAGGCAAACCTATTGAGGTAGAGCTTCCCAAGTCTTTGGTATTTAAGATTGAATACACAGAGCCTGGGTTTAAAGGAAATACTGTCACTAACGCATTTAAAGATGCGAAACTAGAAAATGGGACTGATATTAAGGTTCCTGGGTTTATAAAAATAGGAGATAAGGTTAAAATAGATACTAGAAGTGGGGAATACATTTCCAAGGCTTAAAAATGTTTTTACCTGAAGTTATAAATATCGTTGGTCGTGATATTAAGACTCTTTCAATATTTACTATTATTGGTTTAGTGTGTTGGGGATTTATTATGTGGTATGAATCTAGAAAAGACGGTTTTAGGACAGAGCGTTTCTTTGATTTAATTTTTCTTTCCCTAGGCTCTGGTGCAATTGTCTTTTTTCTTTTGCGATATATTTACGATTGGGCTACTGTGTATAGTCCTAGTCATCTAATACTTAGACTTGATAAAGAACTTCTCCTGGTTGTTTTAAGTTTTGTTTTTTCACTTTTGCCAGTTTTAATCTTTTCAAAA
Organism: Patescibacteria group bacterium; assembly: GCA_018818485.1. GTDB lineage: Bacteria > Patescibacteriota > WWE3 > UBA101185 > UBA10185 > JAHIRX01. Next base: position 18,759 of record JAHIRX010000005.1, on the reverse strand, counting down.
AAGTGGAAATGGTCTACCTTCAGAATATTAGATATTTATGCCCAGTCTTATGGGCTTCTTCTCCTTTTTATATCTGCAGGAGCTTTTTTAGTATCTGGTCAGAAGGAATACATCATTTTTGTATCTCTTCTTCTTAGTCTATATGTAAGCGTATTAAAATTTCGTGGTTATAAGTTTTCCTCAGGGTTCATCTTTTCTATGTTTCTCTTTTTTCTTGCAGTTGTAGGTTTTATCTTTTTCAGAAGAAACGGCTACTTACTCTATTACCCACTCTTGTTTATAATAGGTGTGGTAAACTTGTACCTTAGAGGAAATAAATATATGGTAAAAGGAAATTTTCCAAACCAGTTTGTGCAAAACATAAAGAGAAAGCTTCTTAAAAAAGACGCAGAACTTGCTGAAACCCAGCAAGAGCTTGTGTATGAAGATCCCTACCTTCAGGTTGATAGATCTATTGGTAACTCTGAGTTTATGGATGAGGCACAAGAAGATATGGGCAAAAATATTACAGACGCACAGATAGGTTTTGTGGAAGGGTTAAGACTCCAAGTTAAAAAAGCTTTGGCAGCAATAAACATTGGCAAGTATGGTACTTGTGAGGTTTGTGGTAATAAGATAGACACCGCCCGTCTAAAAGTATATCCAGAGGCAACTAACTGTGTAGAGTGTGCAACGGATATCTCACAGGAGAATCAAGCAAAGGGAAACTAAAGTGTTTTTCGAAAAATATAATTGTAGCTTTTTTCTTTCTCAGTTTTTAACGCTCAATCAATTTATTGGTGTATCTGTATTGATTCTTTTAATATTTCTGTTTGCCTACTTTAGAAACATTGAAAGAAGTATGGTTAGTGATGTAGGGGTGATTTTAATAGTTTTTGGTGGTCTATTTAACCTTTTAGAGTGGTTTAACGGCGGTTGTGTAAGAGACTATATTAACTTTTTCAACCTTTTTTATTTTAATTTTCACGACTTACTAGTAACTTTGGGGTCAATTTTCGTTATCATTAGAATATGGAAGACAAAATAAACATAATTTATGAAGATGACTACATAGTGGTAGTAGACAAGCCATCTGGTTTGGTGGTGAACAGATCTAATACTTATAAATATAAAACTCTTCAGGATTTCTTGGAAGAAAAATATACGTTTAAGGGTAGTGAGAGCGAATTTGAAGATAGATCTGGAGCTGTTCATAGGCTAGATAAAGATACCTCAGGATGTTTAATAATTGCCAAAGATGAGGAAACTTTTTTAAATCTTCAAAAACAATTCAAAGAAAGAACAGTTGAAAAGGAATATGTAGCTTTAGTTAACGGCAGAGTAGGGGAGGAGAGCTTAGAAATAAAAGCACCTATCGGGAGAAGTTTAAGTAATCCTTTAAAATTCTCTGTTGTATCCTCAGGTAAGCCCGCTTTAACAAAAATTGAGAAAATAAAAGATGTAGAAATTGATGGTAATTTATTCTCGCTTTTAACAGTTAATCCTAAAACAGGTCGAACTCACCAAATTAGAGTTCATTTGTCTGCACTTTACCATCCGGTAGTTTGCGATGGTATATATTGTTCAAAAAAGTTACTCGAAATGAACCGAAATGTCTTCAATAGGCTAATGCTGCACGCAAGATTCTTGGATATTTTTCACCCTAAAACACAAAAAAACATGCGTTTTGAGGCCCCCTTGCCAAACCCATTCAAACTATAATATGATATATTAGTAAATATCATGAAAAGGAGGCCTGCCCGAAAAGTTATAACGCGTCCTACTAGAAAAATTATTGCCCGAGTTGGAATAGTTTTATTAACGTTTTTAATTTCAGCAACTTTTTTAGGAATTTACTCGTTATACAAATATGTAAACCAAACATTTGCTTCAGCCCTGTCAGACACAGACTCTTTACTCGAGGATAGTGTTCCTACAGTTTCTTATATTGTGGTAGAAGATTTTGAAACTGACCCGGTTGTCATAAGAAAGGTAAACTACATAATCTTTGACAAGAACACAAAGAAGGTGACTATCTATGATTTACCAACTAATCATAATTTTGAAATACCCGGAAAGTTTGGCAAGGAGAATCTTTCAAAAATGTTTGCGCTAGGTGGTTTGAACTCTGAGGTGCCTTTAGAGTCAGGTGCTAAAACTTTAAGTAGAAATATATTTAAGCTTTTTGGTTTTAAGTCGGATAAATACGTTTTGGTATCTTCTGAACACGAAGATTCATTTGATAATTTGTGGAGAAGGGGTGGTTTCTTAAACCTTCTTAAGGTTGGTAGATTAACAAATCTAGAGGGAGCTCTTTTGACAAATATGAACTTAAAAGAAGTTTATAATCTGTTAAATTTTGTAGATTCCTTACCTAGAGACAGGGTTGTAGAAGACAAGGCCCCTTTATGTTTTTGTGATACTCAGAATTTTGATGACCTAATTAGAGACTCTACCTTAGAGTCTAACATTTCCTTGGAAAAGAAAAATATAGCTATATTAAATGGTACAAATTACTCTGGACTTGCCTCTTTTGGCGCTAGAGTAGCTAGAAATATCGGGGGACGGGTGATAGCAATAGATAACACTGAAAGGTTTTACGACAATAGCTATATTGTTGCTGATGATATTAACTCAAAGACGGTAGAAATGTTATCTAGTGTGCTAAGAATAGATAACATTATTCAAAAAGAGCAATCCCATAGTCTTACGGAAAACGAAATAGATAGGTCTGATGTGGTGGTAATTTTTGGATTTGACACATCGGGCGACTTGTATTAGAATATTTGACAGTACTCTCTCCTTTCTATCCCCCGTCCCAAATTAGGGCGGGGGTTATTTAATTGTTGTATTAAAGGCCTTAAAAAGGAGTAGTATTGAAAGAAACTTATGAAGGAGAATAATTTATGTTTATAAATCAAAGTATAGTTCTTTTTGGCTCCCTGGGACTCATATTAATGGGTGTTGTCCTTAGAGTTAGAAAAGCGATACAAGAAAAAGATAAGATACCTGATAGTGATGATTTTGAAGTACTTGAAGTTCAACTAAGTAGAAACGAGGAAATCTCTAAAGATGTAAATGCCTCTGCTTTAAGCGCGGAAAATATGTATGCGGCACTTCATGGACTTTTGAAAGATAACCCCAAACTTCAAGAAAAAGTGTCGTTTGAAATGATTTCTTCAGGGGATAGGGGAATAAGATTTTATGTAGTTGCTCCTACTAATATATTGAAGTTTGTTGAAAGCCAGATCTACGCTCAGTACCCAAGGGCAGGTATCACTGTCGTTCCGGACTATACACACCATGTAAATCCTAAACACTCAAGAATTGAGATTGCTTCTGTCACTTTTAAAAATGAAGACTTTATGCCACTCAAATCCTTCAGAGACTTAGAGATAGATACAATATCTTCTGTTACCTCTTCTGTATACTCTCTAGCAAAAGGTGAGGAGGTATGGGTTCAGGTTTTAATAAGACCGGTTGCTGATACTTGGCAGCAAGCAGGTTTTGATTACGTAAATTCAATAAGAGAAGGAAGTGATCCAGGTGGAAAAAGATTTCCTCTTAAAAAGCTTCTAGAAGTCTTTTCAAAAGAGCTTATCTTAATACTGTCAGATATGTTAACAGGTCTTTTCTCATACAAAGAAAGAGATGAGGAGTCCAAATCTAGTTTTACACCAAGACTTAACCCCGCTGAGGAGACTCAGATGAGGGCTATTGAGAACAAACTCTCTAGGATGGGATTTGAGACTGTAATTAGGGTAGTTTCTTCTGCAAGCTCACAAGAAAGAGTTGATAGTAACCTTAGATCAATACTTGCGTCTTTTGAGCAGTTTTCAACTACACACCTAAATATACTTAGTCCTGAGATAGAAAGTAATAAAGACAGGGCTTTTCAAGATTATGTAACTAGGAGTTTTAATGATGCTAAAACTATTATCTTAAATACAGAAGAACTAGCTACCTTTTACCACTTTCCTCTGTCACACATTGATACACCAAATATTTCTTGGGTATATTCTAGAAAATCAGAACCTCCACCAAATTTACCGATAAAGAACTGTGTATACATAGGCGAGACCTTGTTTAGGAACAAAACAACTCAATTTGGGTTGGAAAATGACGAAGACAGGATCAGGCACCTTTATGTTATTGGTAAATCAGGTACAGGAAAGTCTTCACTTTTTATATCTATGGCTAGTCAAGACATAGCAGGAGGTGAGGGAGTAGCAATATTGGATCCTCATGGAGAAACTATTGAGCAGGTTCTTGAAAGAATTCCAGAAAATAGAATAGAAGATGTAATATACATTGATCCTTCTGATACAGAAAATCCGGTAGGTCTAAATCTTTTGGAGATGGATGATCCTTCTCAAAAAAATCTTATGGCATCGGGACTTGTCTCTGCTATAAAACAGCACTTTGATTACTCATGGGGTCCTAGGCTTGAGTATCTACTAAACTACTCAATCCTAACTCTTCTAGAAGTACCTGGAACTACAATGCTTGGTATTACAAGACTCTTGGAAGATAATAACTATCTAAATTATATTTTAAGTAAGGTAAAAGACCCAGTAGTACTCAAATTTTGGAATCAGGAATATAAAAATATGAAAGGTAATCAACGTTTTGTTACTGAAGCAATCTCACCTATTCAAAACAAGGTAAATAGATTTTTAGCATCTACCACTATTAGAAATATTTTAGGTCAAAAAAAATCAACAATTGATTTATGGGATGCTATGAACTCAGGAAAGATTGTATTAATAAATCTAGCCAAAGGAAAGATTGGAAGTGATAACGCAAACCTTTTAGGAGCTTTACTCGTATCTAAACTTCAGTTTTGCGCCTTACAGCGAGCAAATATACCTTACGAAGACAGAAACCCTTTTTATATGTATGTTGATGAATTTCAAAACTTTGCTACAGGTAGTTTTGAGGAGATTTTATCTGAATCAAGGAAATACAAACTTGGTTTGTACCTAACACATCAGTTTACAGCTCAGCTTCCTGAGGAACTACTTAAAGCCGTTTATGGTAACGTTGGAACGATAATGACCTTCTCGCTTGGGGCTCCTGATGCTAGGGAGTTAGCCAAAGAATTTGCCCCATATTTTGTGGAAGAGGACATAATTTCTCTTGAAAGATTTGAGGTATATATAAAACTTATGATTGATGGAATGACATCACACCCATTCTCTGCGAGAATTCTACTTCCTTGGGGAGATAATCCTATTGTACCTGTAACAGGTAATCGTGAAAGAGCTATTCAGAGAAGCAGGGAAAAGTACGGGACTGACAGGAAATACGTTGAAGAAAAGATTCACAAATGGATAGATACAAGATTTGACAAAGGTATGGCCGTTGCAGAACAATATAGGAAGAGCGGTAATAAAATTGATGAGGAAAAGGAGATAGATAATGCCGGAAACTAAAAAAGAAGAAGAGAGATCTTCAAAAATAGATTTTAATAAGGAAAAATATGAGGGGGCTAAAAGAATGATTCAGGCCGCAATGAGAAACCTGGAAAGAGTGTCTAACTATGTAGAGAAAATGGAGCAGGAAGAAAGAAAAGATTTTTACATGGGTATCCCTGGAGTGGAAGGTACATTTGATGGTGAGGCTCTAGTTACCGAGAATGGAAAGAAAAAAGTTGTTCCCCCAAATTATGCTGCAAAATCAAGACTTGTATTTGGCGATAAGCTAAAGCTTTTCAAAGATGGAGATAGGGATGTATACAAGCAAATTGATAGACCAGAACGTAAAAAAATAGAGGGAATTCTTACTAAAAAAGAGGGTAAGTGGTATCTCCTTTCAGACTCAGGATCCTACAAGATATCTGATGTATCCGCACAATTTAATGATGCCCAGCTTAATGATGAAGCAGAGGCCTTTATTCCCGCAGATAATTTAAAGTCTCCCTTCGCAGCTCTAGATAGAATTAAAAAATCAAAGGAAAAAAAAGAGAGTGGAGAAACAAAAGATATAGAAATTAAAAAACCCACTATAAAGAAGAAACCAATCAAAAAAACAACACTAAAAAGGCCCCTTACGAAGAAAAAAGACGATAAAGATCCTGAAGAGAAACCAAAAGAATTTGTTGCAGATATCTTAGATGAAGATGATTTGAGGTAAAGATTTATTCATCTTCAGGAGAATCTTCCATTTCTATTTCGGGCTCCTCTATTGTTCCTTTTTTGAGGTATGGTCTAACATCGATTTTATCTGCTTTGAAGATAGGAAGACCACATTTTATAAGAATATATATTTCTTTTTCTCTTCCTCTTGTGAAAGTTACGTTTAATTTACCTTTTTTGTTACAAGCAACGTTAACTCTTTTTACAACGTAATCGTTTTCTATAGTACCAATAAGACTCTTGTTACCTTTTAAGTTCCTATATACGTCAATTGATTTCTTTTTAATCTTTATGGAAAGATCTTCTCCTGGATCTAGCTTGTCTGCTGTAATCCTACCTGCAAGTATGTCTAGTCTTATCTCTTGAGTTGTTCCGGGCTCCTTAAGGAGCGCTTTTGTCTTTAGTCCACTTCCACTGGTTCTTTCTACCTTTCCATCTTTTGCTAGTTCTAAATTCTTTTTAGCAATAGAGTTAATGGGGTCTTCTTTTAATACTTCTTTAAAGATCTTTTTTGCTCTACTAAATTTTTTGGTTTGGATAAGGGCTCTTCCAAGTCTAATCTTTGTATCTAAATTGTTTGGGTATTGGTTAAGAATCTGACTATTTATTTCAATGACTTTTTTCCAGTTTGATTTTAGTGCGGCATCTATTGCCTTTTTGGTCATCACTGAAAGGCTAAATTGCATGAGTACAAGGATAGCTAAATTTTCGTTTTTGTCAACACGCTAAAGGTGATAAGATACTTTATATGTCAGGACATTCTAAATGGTCTACTATAAAGCGAAAAAAGGGTACCGAGGATGCTAAAAGAAGTAAGATTTTTAGTAAATTAAGTCGTCTAATTACAGTTGCAATAAAAGAAGGTGGATCAAATCCAGATTCAAATCCCAAACTTAGACTTGCTGTTGATAAGGCAAAGTATAGTCGAATGCCAAAGGAGAACATTGAGAGGGCAATTCAGAAAGGTTCGGGAGAGGGTGGGGGAGGTAGCTTTAGCGAAGTAGCTTATGAGGGTTTTGGACCAAATGGGGAGGCTTTTTATATTAAGGTTCTAACAGATAACGGAAATAGAACTGTATCAGAAATTAGAGGTATTTTTGGAAAGCACGGGGGTTCTCTAGGTGGTGCTGGAAGTACATCATACATCTTTTCAGATCTAGAAAAGCCAAGTTTCAAAGTCGAGTCTTCAGAAACAGTAATTAATCTATACAACGACATTGATGATCAAGATGACGTGCAAGAAGTTTATGTAAATTTTGATATTGAGTTATGATAATTATCGGTATTGATCCAGGTACAGCTCGTATGGGATATGGGGTTATAGAAAAAACTAAGGGAAAAAGAATAAAGCTGTTAGAAAGCGATACCTTAGTAACTACTCCCAAGTTAGAACTTCAAGATAGGCTTAATTTTCTTTATAACAGACTTAGTGAGGTAGTAGTAAGGCACTCCCCGGATGTTATGGTTATTGAGAAACTTTTCTTTAACACCAACGCTAAAACTGCTATTGCAGTGGGGCAGGCCAGGGGAATAAATATGCTCGTTGCAGCTAAAAAAAGACTCAAAGTGTACGAGTACACTGCCTTGCAGGCTAAAAAATGTTTAACTGGGTATGGTAGGGCGGATAAAAAAGAGATGCAAAAAGCGGTAATGGAAAGACTTGGGCTTGAAAAAATAGTAAAATCTGATGACGCGAACGATGGGGTAGCGATGGCCCTTTGTTTTATAGAAAAAGATTATGATGTTTTGTCCAAAGATATAAAATGAAAATTAAATTTGAGCTTCAAAAAAAGCACAGGTACTTAATTCAATCTCTTCTGGCAACTGCATTTATATATCTTGTATCCCAGGAGATATTATCTCTCACACTTCCAAACTTAATTATTTCAGTTTTGATGATAGTTATTATTGGCACATTCATTATTCACTACCCAAATATCAGTCTTAAAAACCTTCCCTTTATTATCCTAATGCCCATTAGTATATTAAGTGGGAGTATATTGTTTCTATACTTCTTTCCAAATCTAGGATTACCCTTTAAATTAGCTGCTGTAGCAAGCTTTGGTGTACTGTATTACTTAGTGTCACTAATGGATAATATCTTTTTAGTTATCCAGGATAGAGAAGAGGTAATACCTCTTTATAGAGTAGCAATAGTCTGGAGCCAGATACTTCAGATAGTAGTAGCCATACCTTTGTTTGCGGGAGTTTTTAAGTTTAACGTAGCTTCTTTTACCCAAGCGTTGGTGGTGGGGTTTGTAACTTTTTCTTACTCTTATTACCAGCTTTGGTCTCTTCAGTTTGATGAAGGTGTTAAAAAGACTACAAAAGGGGAGTCATTATACTTATGTTTTTTGAGTACCTTCCTAGTTACCGTTTCGAGTATTGCAGTATCATTTATGCCAACCGAGTCTTTTCTTAGAGCTTTGTTTACCGCATCAGTTTTAATGTTTAGCCTTACATACATAACCTCTTATTTAAAAAATGAAATAACATTGAAATTAGTTTTAAGATATTTGGTAATTGTTTTTGTATTTTTTATCTTTCTAATATTTTTCACACCATAGTAGGCCAGCATAAAAGGGGAGTATTATTATAGAGATTAGTGTTTTATTCGGTATACCCTATCACACTATAGGGTGGAGTGATACCCCATAGTATCCTATAGTACCCATACATATTGCCGTACGTTTGTCATATAAACATACAGTATTTGTTGTCATAACAATCTCTGTACGTTTGTCATACACATCTCTGTAAGATTGTCATATATATCCCGGGTAGGGGATGTGGATAAGTCTTGATGTCGGGGTGCGCTAATTAATTAGAAAGAATTCGTTAGTAATGTTTGAGAGAAATAATTTATTATTTTATTTAATTATTAATATTTATTAGAGAATAAAATTAATTGCATGTGCGTTTTATATTTCCCTTATCCCCTATAAACAAGTGTCACATATTAGTGTTTGGCTTACATACAGTTACTCCAATCTATAATGTCGTTAAACATACATTATACGACGTCCCATCACACAGTGACTTCGTCCTTGACCCCTCACTTCTCCGTTGGAAAAGAAGACTATGAACAAACTTTTGTACTTTTGTTTTTATTTCTCAAAATAAATATATTATTCTTCCCCACTGTGTGGGTTTCTCTCACCAGATGTCTGGTTTGGTGTTCCCTCCTGGACCTTACTCTGCTCTTTTCCCGCACCTACCCCTCATTATACGCATTTTTATGATATGACTACCCTTTTATTTGCTTTTACTACAATAAATAGTGGCTATGCCACTCTAAAATCAATTCTAAGGGATTTTTACCTGTAAGACGATTATGGTCTCAGCCACGTTATACTACTTGAGGAAATTTCACAGTGTATAATCAATTTACATGTCAAAAGTTACACTAAGTACTAACTTTGAAGATGCAGTTATTAAATACTTGGAGTTTTGTGAGATTGAAAAAAACCTTTCTCAAAATACCATTAAGATGTATCACTTTTATCTTAATGACTTTCAAAGTTGGGCTGCAAGTAGGCTTAACAAGCAAAAAATAACACTTAAAGATATTGAACCTGAACTGATAAAAAAATACCGCATAAGTCTTAATCGTCGTATAAGTTCTAAGTCAAGGACTGAATTTAAAAGATCAACACAGAAGACATTTCTTGTAGCTTTGCGTGCCTTTCTTAAGTATTTAATTATAGAAGAAGAGATTGAAATGATGGCTCCTGAACAAATTATCTTAGGTAAGGCTGAAGATCGTGTGCCAAAGGTGTTAAATGACATCCAACTTAAGAAGCTATTTGAAGTTCAGAACTTAGATAAAAGATCGGGAGTTAGAGATAGATCTATCTTAGAAACATTGTTTAGTACGGGTCTTCGAGTAAGTGAGCTTGTTGCTCTTAACCGAGATGACATAAATTTCAAGTCAGGTGAGTTCACTGTTGTTGGAAAAGGAGGTAAGGCAAGAATAGTTTACCTCTCCCCTTCTGCGATAAAGTGGCTGAATAGATATGTAGCTACTAGAAACGATCCATACATTCCGTTATTTATAAGATATTCAGGAAAAAAGATGGAAGAACAAGATTTTGACGGCGAGTCTTTAAGGATCACTCCTCGAAGTATTCAACGCATGATTAAAAAATATACAAGACGCGCAGGAATATCAGTTGATGCTACACCCCATACACTACGTCATACTTTTGCAACTGGCCTACTCTCAGAAGGAGCTGATCTCAGATCTGTTCAAGAGTTACTTGGGCACAGTAACGTATCTACAACCCAGATTTATACTCATGTAACAAACCCACAGTTGAGAAACGTACATAAAAAGTTTCATAGAGATGTTGAAATACAAGAAGCGCAAGGAGAGACTGTTTCTTCTTTGAGCTGAAATTACTCTTTCTGGGCTTCTCCCCTACTTTCATAATTTCTTCAAGTTGTCTTAAAACTTTCTCTTCTTCACCCGCTATGTAATTAATTAATACGTCCGCCTCAGATTTCGTGGGTTTTTCAAATTGTTTTTTCTGAATTTCGGTATACAAGTTCACCCATGCGGGTTTTTCTCCATTTTTTACCTTTTCCCCATCAAACTTTTTAAGTCTTTTTAGCAGTTTTTCTTCAGAAATATCAACATGAATGATAATTGTTTTTACCTTAGGTGTAGTCTTTTTAATCTCTTTGAGTATTTTTTGTCTCTTTTCAACTGTAGAATTACATGAGTCTGAAATTATACTGTATCCCTCCCCTACTATTGTATCTAAAAACGCCCTCCTGATTGCTACACTAGCCTTTTGTCTAATATCATAGCTAGGTCCATATACAGTATTATCATCTTGGAATAAAGGGAATTTATCATTTAGAAAATCAAGAATTGCTCTAGAGTCAATAATAACAAAGGTTTTAGGGAATCTTTTTTCAATTTTCTCAGCCAAGAAGGTTTTTCCAGATAGGGAAAAACCACTCATCATTATAAAAATCTGTTTCACGTTGTTATTCTAGCATTTTTGAGATAGAATCTTCCCACATTAATTATATATAGTATAAAAGACTGGAGGGAAAGGTGTTGAAACTCTTTAAAAAGAAGAAGTTGAGATTCACTTGAAAAAGGGTTTTATAATATTTTCAAACGAAAAAGGAGAGTAAGATGAAAGATAAAGATTGTGAAGGTATTGTTGTAACCACAGGTACTACCCTTATGTTAGGAAAGGTAAGAATAGCTTTCAATAAGGTTACCTTCCATAACGGTAGCGTGGTCGTTGGCTTTGAGCCTGATACTCAGGTAGCAGAGTCTATTGAGATAGTTAGGGCGGCAAGAGAGGCTATAGCTGAGGCTTGCGCTACTCTCAAAAAACGGAAAAACACCGCTGATCGTAAGTGGGTACCTGACATCTCGAAACCATCAGCGCTACCAGTTCAGGGAATTGAACCTAACCTTATTAGATTTCAGAGTACTTGTGTTTGTGGATAAAATAACAAAAAAGGGAATGCAATAAAAAAGCTTCCCTTTTTAGCTTTCTAGCATACTTTTTACCGGATTAAAGCTCTTTCTGTGTATTTCACAAGGTCCAAATCTATATATTGCATCCATATGTGCTTTAGTTCCATAGCCTTTGTGGCAATCAAAACCATAGTTTGGGTACTTTTTGTGCATCTCACACATAATGTTATCTCTGTAAACCTTAGCAACTATACTTGCAGCTGCTATTGATATGCTCCTTGTATCTCCTCTTATTATATTTATCTGATGTTCTTTTGTTAGTTTAACAATCTCAAAGGTATCAGTGAGTACATGTTGTGGCTTTTTACCTAGTTTTTGTATTGCATTAAAAAATGCTTTTTGAGTTGTTGCTGATATACCAAGCTTATCTACCTCTTCTGGTGGCAAGGTTACTATTGAGTAGCTAATTGCTTCCTTTTTAATGAATTCGGCAAGTACTTCACGTTTTCTAGCACTTACTTGCTTACTGTCTTTTATCTGTGTATATGGAAAAAGAGGAAGTTGTTTTGATTCACTCAATTTTTCAGGGAGTTCATCAAGTTTTATACTAAAAAGCTTATCAAGGTCTAGTATTACTGCAGATACAACAAAAGGCCCTGCTAACGGTCCCCTACCCACTTCATCTATACCGGCAATTAGTTTTATGCCGTCTTCGTAGAGTTTTCTCTCAAATTGAGTATCTTTTCGGAAATACACGTTATTCTTCTTCGTCTATAATAGCCACTGAGGCAGCTTTATCGCTAGGATTAAGCTTAATGAGGTGTACTCCTTGAGTTGCTCTTCCAAGTGCTGGAACCTGTTTTCCTCCCAGTCTTATAACCTTTCCAGAGGTTGTAGCTATTAAAATATCTTCGTCTTTACCTTTTAATAAGGATCTTGCTGATACTAACTGCCCGGTTTTGTCCTTCACCTTGTAGGTTAAAATGCCTGAACCTGCTCTCTTTTGTACTTTATACTCCCCTACTTTAGTCTTTTTACCGTACCCAAGTGTAGATACCACAAGTAAATACACATCTTTACTCTTCTCAGGAATAATAATTGATCCTACAACCCAATCATCTTTTTTAGACAGTCTTATTCCAGTTACCCCTTTAGCTGCCCTACCCATGGCTCTAACGTCTTTTTCTGCAAATCTGATAGATTGTCCCATTGCCGTTGTTATTAAAATATCATCTTTTCCTGCTGTAAAGCCTACAAAGGTTAGATTATCTTCTTTTTGAAGCTTTATGGCGATAATTCCCGTAGTTCTAATATTTGCATAGTCTGAGACACTAGTCTTTTTAACTAACCCCTTTTCTGTTGAGAAGAAAACAAATCCTTTACCATTTTCTAACTCTTCATTTGTGAGGGTTAAAAAGCCCTGTACCTTTTCACTTTGGGAAATACTTAAAAAGTTAACAAGAGGTGTACCTTTTGCTGTTCTACCAGTCTCTGGTATCTCCCATATCCTCATCTTGTATACCTTTCCAGTGTTTGTGAAGAAAAAGGCCCAATCGTGTGTATCACACATTCTAATTGTGTCTACGGTGTCTTCTTCTTTTAAATCCTGTCCTTTAACGCCCTTACCACCTCTGCCCTGTTTTCTGTATGTACCTTCTTTTAATCTCTTGATATAGCCACTTTTTGATATAGAAACAATACAAGGCTCGTTAATAATAAGATCTTCTTCAGATAACTCCCCTACTTTCCCTTTTACTACCTTGGTTTTTCTAGGATCTGCATATTTTTCCTTTAGTTCGTTTAGTTCTTTTTCAACAGTAGAAATGATCCTTTGAGGTGAAGCAAGTATCTCTTTATGTCCTTTTATGATTTCCAAAATCTCTTTTAACTCATCTTCAACCTTTTGCCTTTCAAGAGCCGCTAGTCTTCTTAACTGCATATCCAAGATAGCCTGAGCTTGGATTTCTGTAAGTTTGAATTTGGTCATAAGGCCGGCTTTTGCAGCGTCCGCATCTTTGCTTTTTCTTATCAAAGTGATAACAGCATCTAAATTATCAAGGGCAATCTTAAGTCCTAATAGTATGTGTTCTCTTTCTTGTGCTCTTCTGAGTAAATAAATTGTTCGTCTTACCACTACCTGTTGTCTGTGCTTGATAAATTCTTCAAGGACCATTTTTAGAGTCATGAGCTTCGGCTCGTTGTTTAAAAGGGCAACACAGTTTGTATTAAACGTAGTTTGCAAAGGAGTATATTTATAAAGCTGGTTTTTTATCTTATTTACTACGGCATCACGCTTTAACTCAATATAAATCCTTAAACCCTCTTTATTTGACTCGTCTCTTAAGTCTGATATACCAACAATCTTTTTCTTTTTAACTAAATCGGCAATTTTAGAAAGTAGTGTGGATTTGTTGACCATATAAGGAATTTCAGTAACTACAAGTGCCATTTTGCCTCCCTTTTTCTCTTCAACATCCATTTTTGCTCTAGTTACTACCCTACCCTTGCCTGTTGCGTACATTTGGACGATTTCTTTATGATCATAAATCGTTCCACCTGTGGGAAAATCAGGGCCTTTAATAACAGAAACTAGATCTTCAACATTAGCTTCAGACGAAAAATCAATCTTTGCTACTTGTTCTTTACTATCTTTACTTGGTTTTTCCCCGGTATTATCAGCTTTTTTTATTAAAAGGTTAATTCCATCAATAATTTCTCCTAAATTATGTGGGGGGATGTTTGTTGCCATACCTACAGCGATTCCAGTAGCTCCATTTATTAACATGTTGGGAAGAAGTGATGGTAAATAAATAGGTTCTAGATTTTGAAGGTCGTTTAGTTCAAAATCAACAGTTTCTTTATCAATATCTTTGTATATTTCTTCAGTAATCCTTTGAAGTTTACATTCTGTGTATCGATAAGCAGCTGGAGGATCTCCGTCTATACTTCCAAAGTTTCCCTGGGGAAAAATTAATGGGTATCTAAGTGAAAAATCTTGTGCCATTCTAACTAAAGTGTCATAAACCGAGGTATCACCATGGGGGTGATACTTTTTCATTACCTCACCAACAACAGCAGCACATTTATTAAACCTTCCAGAAACAGTCATTCCCTGCTCTTGCATAGCAAATATAATTCTTCTTTGAACAGGTTTTAAACCATCTCGTACATCAGGTAACGCACGAGATACAATAACGCTCATTGCATAATCTAAATAAGAGCTTTGCATCTCTTTAGTTATCTCAGTTTTGAGAATACCCCTATCGTCGTTTTTGGGCGTATCTTCAGTTTTTTCTGGAGTTTTATCTGCCATATATTTAACCTTCTAATTCTACCAGTTTTGAAAGGCTTTTTGAATAGGTAAATCCTACAAATTCATGAATTTTGTGACGTACTCTTTACGCTCAATAAGGTGGTTGGTTTTTCCCACTCCGTTTGTGAATTCAATACCAAACTCCTTCAAAAGGAGATCCTTTATATACTTGTTTTTTGTAACTACATAACTTTTTCCTTCAGATATGCTGGGGGCGTTGAAGAACCAAAACCTCGAACCGAAACTCTTCATAACTTCTCCTATTAGTTTTTTGTTTTTGAGTACAAATTTTTTACTGTCCCAAAGTTCAAGTTGTCCTATTGATATATTTTTGCCAAGTTCGTCAAAATAACCTTTTTTTACATCGTTAATAATTGCTTCTCTGGGGTTTTTCTGCGTATATTTCTCGATATCACTAAAGTATTTTTCAATCCAATCTTTTGGTAAATCTGTAAATTTTGAAAGTTCTTCGGAGGCCTTGAGATCCCTCTCACTTGTCATCTTGCTATTAAAGTTCAAAGTGTTTGAAATAATCGCTCCGTATAGAAGCTTTGCTGAAGTTTGAGAAATTTGCTTTTCCTTTTTTCGTTTTTTGAATTCTTCCCAAATTAACGTTGCTGCGGCGCCAACCTTTTCTATTTTTGCTCTATTTCCTAGTCTTTGGAGCCAGAAGTTCTCACTCCCTTCATGATGGTCATATATTTCTATTGCGTTGTTTATCGCAAAATCCGGGATAAACTGTGGTCGAGATACATCTACGATGCAAAAAGTGTGGGTTTCGGGACTAGGTTGTTTCTTGTATTCAAGACCCCAACCTTTAATTTCTTTGGTAACGCTCGCATTTATTTCTTCCGGAACAATTGTCTCAGCATCTCTTCCTTCAAGTTTGAGAAGTTCTGTATAAGCTATTGCGCACGCCAAACCATCTAGATCTGTAAAGTCTCTTGCTGTAGTTACCCCAATTCTTTCCATAACTTAGATATTATAACCACTTTTGTTTCTCTACCCCACCCTTTTTAGTAGGTTTTGGTTTTTCCCACTTATGTTTTGGTTTTGTATTAGTTAGTTTTTCAATCTTTTCTATAACTTCAGAAATTTCAGCATTTATTAAAAATTCTTGATCTAACCAATTATCGTATGTAGCATTTTCTCTTAGATCCTTGTTGTGGTTTGCAGCAAAACCTTTTTGAACAGTTATGTAAGTTCTTTTCTTTCTTAGTTCACTAAGTTTATTCCTTAGATCTTCAACATCCATAACTTCTTGTATACCAAATTACTTGCTCTTGCGGCAAGGGGGGTGTATTATGGTAGAAGAGAAAAGTCAGAAAGTGACTTTAGGGAAACCTGGAAGGGTTTCTTTTTTTATATCAAAACTAATAAAGAAAGGAGAAGAAATGGGCACTAAAGCCTATTGGAGTGTATCTCCAAGAAAGATGATTCCTGGATTTGAGATAAGTCTTGTTGCCGTTGAACACTGTAGTCCAAAAAGACCACACTTCTACCATGAGAAGCTAGCTCTAGTTGATCCCTATACTGGTTACTTTGATCCAATAGACCCAGAAAGAATTGTCAGATGTGCTATTTTTCTGGTTTACCTGGATAGATCTTTTTCAAGATCGGCTCTGAAGTACGTGGTTTTAGACGTGGAGCGTTGTTTAAAAAGATTTTTGAAAAAGCAGGGACTCACTTTTAATTGGGTTCCAGGATTCAAAACTGTTCCTAATCGAAATTACTATGGTTTTCTTGGAAAGCTGGGATTTTTTACAGCTAATCACTGTAGAGGTCCTGCACGTGGAGAGATACTGTTGTTTGGAGATAGGATTTTGATTATTAACGTGTTTTCAACAGATCTTCATGCAGCACTGATAAAGTACAAAAAGTATATTCAGGAAGGAGTGAACGTTAGTCTTAGTTGAGAAACCCCGAGATTTAGAAATATTTTTCGGGGTTTTTAAGTTTATGTAATATCTAAGTTTGCTTTATGAGCGTTACTAACAATAAACCTCTTTCTTGGGGCGACTTCTTCTCCCATGAGTGTTGAAAATACCTCATCTGCAAGTGCTGCGTCTTCAATAGTGATTTGTTTCAATTTTCTTGTTTCCGGATTCATAGTTGTATCCCAAAGTTCAGATGGATTCATTTCTCCAAGACCCTTGAATCTTTGAATAATTGCTTTTTCACCTTCTTTTGTTTTTAAGAATTTCTTTCGATCTTCATCTGAGAATATGTATCTCTTCTCTTTTCCCCATGTGGCTTTGTATAAAGGTGGGAATGCAATATATATGTGACCATTGTTAATTAACTCAACCATGTGTCTAAAGAAGAAAGTTAGATAAAGTGTATTAATGTGTTGTCCATCTACATCCGCATCAGCAAGGATAATAAGTTTTCCATATCTGAGTTTTGAAATATCAAATGTTTCCCCTATTCCAGTTCCAAGACCAATAATCAAATCCTTAAATTTATCTGAATCAACAATCTTATCGAGTCTTGCTCTTTCGGTATTAAGTATTTTTCCAAAGATTGGTAGTACTGCTTGAATTTCTCTATCTCTTGCTTGCTTTGCAGAACCTCCTGCTGAGTCTCCCTCAGCAATGAAAAGTTCTGTTCTTTCGTTATCTTTCGAACTGCAATCAGCGAGTTTTCCAGGTAACACCCCGCCACCGTCTAAAGCTGTTTTTCTAATTACAGTATCTCTTGCAGCTTTAGCCGCCATTCTGGCTTTAAAAGCAAGGATATTTTTCCCAACGATTGATTGAGCATCTCTTGGGTTTTCATTTAGAAATTGTTCTAAGGATTCTTTAACCACGGCCTCCACGGCATGTCTAACTATGGTGTTTCCAAGTTTTGCTTTAGTCTGACCTTCAAATTGAAGTTCTTGGCTGTTGACTTTGACTGAAATTATAGCCGCTAGGCCTTCTCTGAGGTCTTCTCCTGAAAGATTGGGGTCCTTCTCCTTGAGTATCCCGTTTTTACGTGCGTAATCGTTTATAACCTTAGTTAGTGCGCTTCTAAAACCTGTTAAATGTGTTCCACCCTCAATGTTTTTAAGGTGATTAGCAAAACAAATAACATTTTCTCTAAAACTATCATTGTATTGTAAAGCTACTTCTACATCTATATCTTTGTAGTCTTTTCGGATATAAAATACCTTTTCGTTTAACAGACCCTTATTCCTATTTATGGCACTTAAGAATGATTTTATCCCACCCTCAAAGTAAAAACTGTACTTCTGATCACTTCTATGATCCAAAAGTTCAAATTTAACTCCAGCTGTAAGATAAGCATATTCTCTTACCTGCGTAATGAAAAATTTCAAATCAAAATCAATTGTCTCAAAAATATTTTCATCAGGTTTAAATTGAACAATGGTTATACTGTCATCATTCCAATCATCAAGATTTATACTCCAATCAGCACCTTTTAGTTTTGATGGTTTTTTAGGGTCAAGCTTTTCTACTGGCCTAACAACTTCTCCCCCATTCTGATATTCCTGAATCATGGTTTTTTCATCTCTTCTAGTTACTACTCTGAACCATTCAGAAAGGGCGTTAACAACTGAAGATCCAACACCATGCAAACCACTAGAAACCTTGTAACCACTTCCTCCGAACTTTCCACCAGCATGCAGTTTAGTAAAAGCAAGCTCAAGTGCTGAGACTCCATATCCTTTTTTAATTTCAAAAGGAACCCCTCTTCCATTATCATAAATTGAGCAAGATCCGTCTTTATTAAACTCCACTAAAATCTTATCAGCGTAACCTGCAATAGCCTCATCCATAGAGTTATTTATTATCTCTGTAACTAGGTGATGAAGTCCTTCTTGACCTGTGGATCCTATATACATCCCAGGGCGTTTTTTTACTGGATCTAAGCCCTCAAGTACT
>JAHIRX010000004.1 GCA_018818485.1 Patescibacteria group bacterium | reverse complement strand
ATTGTTAGGCTTGGGAAATTGAACTACATTTTTAGAGGACCCAAGGGTAGGGGGATGCTTACTCATATTCTAGTGTGTGTTAATGAGAAAACAAACGAACACAAACTAGAGTCTCTAGGCTCTGCTGTGGATTCAAATGATGGGCGGGCAATAAAAGAAGCCATAGAAAAAGATAGTAGAAAACCAAGTTACTTTGGATCTACGTCATACGATGAAGCTAAAAAGGTAATTTATATACACGGTGGTCCCGGCGCGTTGATTCTGGACAGATTAAGTTTAAAGGTTTAATAAAGGGAGATACTGACACAGCCTTGAAGATTTTTCTATAACTTCAAGGTTGTTTCATTTGTGGGGTAAAATATTGGTATGTATAAACCTATCAAAGAACTTGGACAGAATTTTTTAGTGGATAAGAATATTTCCAGAGATATGGTGGAAGCTTTAGATATTGTTGATGGTGATGAGATTATTGAGATTGGTCCTGGACACGGTGCTGTTACTGAGGCTTTGGGGGATAGAGTTAAAGATACCAAATCTGTTGTTAGGGCTGTTGAAGTTGATGAACGTTTCATTGGAAAACTTGTAAATATGTTTTTATATGAACCTAACGTTAAGATTGTTGAAGATAATATTTTAGATTACCTTCCTGATTATGAGCCTCAGGGTGAGTTTAAGATTATCGGAAGCCTTCCCTACTATATTACATCTCCTATTTTGCATGCTGTTATTAAGATGGAAAAGCTACCCAAAATGTGTGTCTTTCTAATTCAAGATGAGGTAGCAATAAAAGTCAGTAGTACTTCTCCTGATGCTTCGTATCTTTCTTCTTTTACACAAACCTTTTTTGATGTTGAATATCTTTTTAAAGTTGAGAAAGATATGTTTAAACCAGAACCTAAAGTAAACGGTGCTGTAATAAAACTTGTTAGAAGGGATGCTAATTATGATCGCAAGTTCATTGAAAAATATGAAGGATTTTTACATAAAGGTTTTGCAAGTCCTAGAAAAATGCTAAATAAACAATTTACTAAAGATGAACTAGAAAAAGGTGGTATTCACGCAAGTTTAAGGCCGCAAAACCTATCTGCAGATGAATGGGTTAAGTTTTTTAAGGATTTACACAATGAAGTTTAGTGTTGTTATTCCCGCGTTAAATGAAGAAAAATACATTGGAATACTCCTGATGTGCTTAACTAATCAGACTCTCAAAGATTTTGAGGTCATTGTTGTTGATGGAGGATCTAAAGATAAAACAAAAGAAGTAGTTTCTTCTTTTTCTGACAGATTGAGGATAAATATTGTTGATTCTCCCAACGGAAATGTTTCTAAATCAAGAAACAAAGGAGCGCTTGCCTCATATTTTGACCACTTAATCTTTTTTGATGCAGATATTTTGATAGAAGATGATTTCATAGAGAAACTAAGTAACTCCCTAAGTAAAAAAGATAGTGACTTTTTAAATTGTTGGTATGCCCCTTTATCAAACAGATTAGACGATCGTTTTTATGGTTCCTTCTTAAACATTTATTCAGAGGTACTTAAGAGTTTTGCACCTGTGGTAATGGGTGTTTTCATGTGCGTACATAAAGATGCTTTTAATAAAGTAGGGGGATTTGATGAATCAATGCACTTTTTGGAAGATGTAGATTTATATAGAAGACTTCATAAAGCTGGTTTTACCTACAAACTTCTTAGAGATCCTAAAATTATTTATTCAGTCAGAAGATCGGACAGTGAAAGTCGTTTTGTTACGGTTATGAAGGCAGTAGGGGGGAATATAATGTTAGCTTTTGGTATGAAGAGAGTGCTTCAAAAGCTGGTTAGTCACGAAGTTTTGAATTAGAAAAGGCCCCGATTGTCCTTTGAGGAACCAGTCTGGGCCTTCTTTCTGGCCCATCTATTAAGGATAAACCAGATTGTACTCTTTCCCACCCCAAAATAGGGAGGGATATTCAGTTGTAGTCTGAAAATAGCCTATAAGAGCTTTAAAGTCAATGATATACTGGCTTTATGGGAAATCATGTCATGCAATCAAAAGCTTGGGAAGAATTCAAAAATACCTATGGAACACCTGCAATTAGAGTAGGAAGTGTACTTTATACAAAACATAAAATACCGTTTACCTCTTTTTATTATGCATATTCGCCTAGAGTAAACCCATTTGAGATAGATTTTGAAGGTTTAAAACAGTCTCTGAAAGCTGAAGATTGTGTAGCAGTTCATTTTGATGTTCCAAATATTACAATAGATAACCCAAAATTTTCCGAAGCAGAAAGAATATTTAAAGATAATTGTGTGAGATCCCCAAGAGATGAGTTTGCAAAGGGAAACTTCTTTGTTGATCTAACTAAATCTGAGGAGGAACTTTCTCAAAACATGCATAAAAAGCATAGATATAATGTTAGAGTTGCAGAGAAAAAAGGTGTAACGGTAAGGGAATCTACTAGTGACAAAGATTTTGAAGTCTTTTTTAAGATGTATCACGAAACAGGAGAAAGACAGAAGTATTATTCAAGAAACAAGAGATATCTAAAAATAATTTGGGATATATTTAAAAGAGAAAACATAGTCCGTTTGCTAGTTGCAGAACACGAAGGCACTTCCCTCGCTGCTTGGATGTTTTATATCTATGAAAATGTTCTGTATTACCCGTATGGGGGAATGGACGACAGGTATAAAAGTTTGTATGCAAGTAATATTTTAGGTTGGGAAGCAATTAAGTTTGGTAAAAAGATGGGGTGTACACTTTTTGACATGTGGGGTGCCTCAGAAGACATGAGTAATAAAAGTGATCCTTATTACGGATTTTCTCTATTTAAAGCTAAATTTGGTGCAAAACATGTTACATACATTGACTCATATGATTTAGTTGTTAATGAGTCCATGTATAAGATGTTTACAGCAGCAAATTCTGTTAGGTGGAAGCTCCTAAATATGTTGAAATGAAGCCAAAAAGTGATATTAGACAGAGTGATGGTTGGGAAGCTTATCTAGGAATACTTGGTTGGGAATCCCACAGAACAAAAAAAGGAACAAACATTCTCTTTAAGAAGACATTTTTAGGTACAGTAGTTAAGATTCAACACCCCCCATTATTAAATGCTACCGATCTTTCTGAAATTGAAGGGTTTTGCAGAGGTGTTGGGGCAATGTTTATTAAAGTTGAGCCTTATTTAGATCAAAACATGTCTGTTTTTAAGGAAGGTGGGTATAAAGATACTGATGTTCCTCACTTACCTACAAGCACAATGTATATAGATCTGACTAAGTCTGAAAAAGAGATGAGGGAAAAGCTTTCAAAAAGTGGGAAGTACTCAGTAAGGAGGGCTCAAAGAGAGGGTACAACAGTTAAATTCTTTAAAAAGCCCTCAGAAGAAATGTTAAAGACCCATTATGATATTTGTATGGAGACAGGAAGGAAACAACATTTCTATATTCCTCCAATTAGTGATTTTACCTCGCGTGCAAAAGCATTTGATGAGGACTGCTTCATTGCCGTAGCGTACGATAGGGAAGGAACTATTGTTGGATCAAAGATGTATTTGTGCCATGAGGATATGGTTTTGTATTCTACGGGCGGTACAACAAAGCTTGGTAGGGAAGGAAAATTTGGATATGAGCTTTTATGGCAATCCTTTTTATATTTTAAAGGCCTTGGGTACGAGGTATTAGATTTAGAAGGAGTAGACGACGATAGATTTCCGGGTATAGCTAAGAGATGGGGTGGATTTTCTCACTTTAAAGAAAAATTTGGAGGAGAAATTGTTATGTTTCCAGTACCTCAAATAAAACTTCTTAGTTGGCTTTTAAGATTGATGTCTAAGTTTATGACAGTTCCTCTTTAAGACTTTTGAGCGAAGGGGCAAACTTGATTAAAGTCACACCATTTACAGTGCATTCCAGGAGTAGGTTCAAATTTTCCCTCTTTAATATTTTTAATTACATCTTTTATCTTCCCCTTAATACCTTTAAAGTGTTTTTCAGTTCTTTCTGTGGATACTTTTTCACCAGCCTCAACATAATAGAAACTTAAGATTTTAGGATCTAGGTTTAAGGCTTCCTTGCAAGCTAGGGCATATATAGTCATTTGAGCATCTTTATCTACGTCTTTTTGTGTTTTTAAACTTCCTGTCTTGTAGTCAATAATTTCAATGTCCCCATTTGGGTGTTTATCAATCCTATCTATTCTTCCATACATTTTTATTCCGTCAATTTTTAGGTTAAATGATTTTTCTAAGGCAATATGTTTAACTTTTAAGTCTTTGTTTTCATTGTAGTAGTTCTTAAGTAGTTTTTTACCACTTTCAAACCTTAGTTTTTTATGCTTTTCATCCAAATAACCAACAGGAATCCAGTTTTCTTCATAGATTTCTAGGAGTTTTTTCAAAGAGACTTCTTTGCCAAACATTTGTTGAGTATGAAATCTTTTTAAAGTCTCATGAATTGTATTTCCAAAGCTAAGAGGGTGACTTGGCGCTGTTGGAACGTTTAGTACGTATCCATATTTATATCTTAGGGGACAAATTAAGTAGTTATCTATCTGAGAATAACTAAGATATGCTGGTTCAAACCCTTGTGAGGTCTTTTTAGGTGTTTTTCCTGGTATTTTTTGTATCTCAAACAAAGAAACTTGTTTTTCTGTGTCGGGTTTTACTTCTTCAGTTTTAATTTCTGTTTCTTTTAGGTATCCACTTGGGGTTGTGTCTCTTTTGCCACCATAGTTTTTTGCATAAGTTAGGTAAAGATATTTTTTAGATCTAGTCAT
>JAHIRX010000069.1 GCA_018818485.1 Patescibacteria group bacterium | reverse complement strand
GTAAAGACAAATAAAAACATTGATTTTGTAGATTGGAATATTGGTGAGGTTTTAACATCTATTGAAGTTAAAGATTTTCCATTAAAAAGAATTGAACAATTTATTAATGTTGCAATTAAAGAGGGTGGTACAGGTTCTGGAGATAGAGTGAGGGTGAGAATTATGTCTCCCGAAGCGGCCGAAGCTGCTTGTATGTATCCTGATGGTGAAACTTCTTTTCCGGGAATTGTTGAAGAAGGTGAATTCAAAATTAGACTATAACTAAGTCTAGTGCAACCTAACAGCCCTCGTATACACGGGGGTTGTTTGTATTAAAGTAGGGAAATTCATTTTTAAAGAAGAAAAGTTTATTGAAGACGAAAGAGATTCTGTATTTAAGATACAGTAAGTGTTCTAATATTCTTTGTTGTAAGGATTTCTTTATCCTATAATAGTTATTTCCTAGATCTGAAATTGTCATATTTATATGCTATATTATCGGAAAGTCGCAAATAATATATAAAAAGGAGAATTATGAAAAGGGAGAGTTTAAGTGAGTTTAGAAGTCAAGTTGCTACTATGACTCCACCTGAAATGGCTGATCTTATAGATTCACTCGGGTATACAATTTGGTGGCAAAATCACGAAGCAGCAGACGGCAGAATTCCCAATACAAAAGAAATAGACAGATCGAACGAAAGGATGCAAAAAAGAATAGAGATTGCAGCTGAAATATTTGCTAAAGCCCTTGATATAGACTTTTCCAATAAAGCGCTTGTAAAGCAGATGGTTCAAGAGAACCTTAAAAAATTCAAAGAAATGATAAGAAAACGATGGCAACAATGCTTGAAACTTGGCACCATCTTCAGTGTGACGTACAAAAACCACGGGTTCTTTGCAGACGGCACAATTACTTGTGAAACGGCTTTGGGCCCCTACAGGCACCTTGACGGTCAACCTAAGGAAGTCAATAAATACTTGCAAACTAGGACCCTTGGTTCATCTGCAGCCGGAAGAGAATCTATAATAATATTTGGTCTCGACAATGATGTGTATCCGCCTGGAATGTACGGATTTGATCAACACAGCTTTAACAAGTACTACAGAATTAATGATCTTCCCCCGAAGTTCACTGGGACCGGTTTAGTATCACCTTCTATAACAAAGGTCGCTACTAGAAGTATAAGGGGTTCTGAAAAAGAAAGTTTTGTTTTTGTACCCAAACTCTTTAGGTATTCTGGCCCAAGAGAAGAAATACGAGGTGTTTTTGATCCAATGTGTATATTTGAAAAAATGTACCCAAGAGGGAGAAAGAAAAACATACCTTATGATGATGGGTACTTCATGGACTTTGCAGTCATAGCAAGACAAATTGATAGGCTGGCCGTAGCGGAATTTACTATACACGATATGCCTCATATAGAAATTCTCAATATGCCCTCAATTTACTGTACTGATAAAAAAGAAGAAATCCTACCAACTAGTTTTTATGGTGGAAAGGTTTTCTAATTAACCATAGGTAATAGTCAAACTATTACCTATTTTGTTTTCTATTGACTTCGTATTACCTTCGGGTTTAAATAAGTATGTGATACAAAAATTAAGTGCCCCAATCTCAGTTTTATCCTATTTTAATCATAAAAAACGTAAATTTAGCCCTCTTTTAGTAGTTTGGGAGGGTAAAGAGCATAAAGTTAGTAAAATTGGCTACCAACACAAGTTTTGGTCTGGAAATACCCTTTTTCATGTGTTTTCTGTAGTTTGTGAAGGTATTTTCTTTAAAATAAAGCTAAATACACAAAGTTTATCTTGGGAAATAGAGGAGATAAGTGATGGAGAAACTAACTAGACTACCTTTTAATCCAAAACCCTCTACTATCATGCATGTTGATATAAACTCATGCTTTGCAACTATTGAACAACAAGCAAATCCTTCTTTAAGAGGAAAGCCTGTTGCAGTTGCTGCATTTGATAGTCCTTCTGGATGTATTTTAGCTTCATCTATTGAAGCCAAGAAGTTGGGAATAAAAACAGGCTTTAGAGTTAAAGAAGGAAAACTAATTTGCCCTGATCTAATTGTTTTAGAACCAGATCCACCAAAATATAGAGATGTTCATCTAAAATTAAGAAATTTACTTAGAACATACACCGAAAACGTAATTCCTAAATCAATTGATGAGTTTGTACTTAATCTTGAAGGTTACCCTGCATATAAAAAAGGTATGTTTAGTGTGGGAAAAGAGATTAAAAAAAGAATTAAAAATGAGGTAGGGG
>JAHIRX010000068.1 GCA_018818485.1 Patescibacteria group bacterium | reverse complement strand
TGACATCTTGATAGAAATATCTGCAAATCCGATCCCAACTAGTATAAAATAAAGAAGATTTCGTTTGCGAAAAATGTGGTTTTAAAGTCTCAGGCACAGGTTATACTAACCACTGTCCAGAGTGCCTTCACAGTAAACACGTAGATATATTTCCAGGAGATAGGGCTCAAGACTGTGGTGGTCTTATGGAACCAATTGCTTATGATGGGAAAGATATCTATTTTAAATGTTTAAAATGTGGTGATACTAGAAAAACTAAAAGCGTGGAGAAAGACAACACTGACATCTTGATAGAAATATCTGCAAATCCGATCCCAACTAGTATAAAATAAAGAAGATGGATACAACTGCCTTTACTAAACATGGTAAATATTTAATGCTTGCACTTGATCATCGAGGGAGCTTTAAAAAACTCCTAAATCCCAAGAATCCTGAAGAAGTTGATCCTTTTGATGCAATTGAAGCCAAAAAAGCCATTATTGAATCTGTTTTTGATCAGATAACTGGTGTTTTACTAGATATGGACTATGGTTTAGAGGCGTACGCTACTGCAAACTATCTAAAACCAAAGCCTTTTTTACTAGCCATGGAAACCTCAGGCTACACAGAAGAGGACGGGGAAAGAGTAAATGTTTTGGAAACATCTGCTTTTGATATAAAGGAACAGGGTGCTCTAGGAACAAAACTGTTAATTTACGTTAATCATAAGGCACCTAGTACTAGAAAACAGATAGAAACAGCGAAAATAGCCCTAGAAGACTCACACAAGCAAGGACTGCCTTTCTTTTTAGAGCCTGTCACTTATGGTGAATCTGAAGGTGAGGTTATAGAAACATTAGCGGCTCTTCTTCAGGGAAACATCAATCCTGATGTATTTAAAATCGAATACCCTGGAAGTGATAAAAACTGTAAAATAGTAACTGAGGTTTTAGGAAAGACTCCATGGATCATGTTAACAAGAGGTGATGACTTTGATAATTTCACCAAAAAACTACAAATAGCTTGTGATAATGGTTGTTCTGGATTTTTAGCAGGAAGAGCGCTTTGGCAAGAATACTTTTCATTAAAAGAAAAAGCAGAAAAAGAAAAATTTCTAAAAGAAGTACTCCCAGCTAGATTTAAAAAGATATCAGATATAGTTTCTAAATAATGAAAATCGCATCCTGGAATGTGAATGGAATAAGATCAACTCAAAGAAATGGTTTTAGTAAGTGGTTAGAGACTTCTGATATTGATATCTTGTGTATTCAAGAAACAAAGGCCCAACCTTCCCAACTTACATGGGATATTTTAAACATAGGAAAGTACGAATTTATTTTAAACTCAGCAGACAAAAAGTGTTACTCTGGAACTGCAATTTATACCAAGATCAAACCCCAAACTATATATAAGGAAATTGGAATGAGGAGATTTGATTTTGAAGGAAGAATGGTAAAACTAGATTTTCCAAAGTTTACATTAATAAACCTGTACGTACCAAATGGTGGAAGACAAAAAGAAAATATGGAATACAAATTAGAGTTTTATACTTATCTTTTTGATTATCTTAAAAAGTTAAAAAATATAAATATTATCTTAGCTGGGGATTTTAATATTGCTCATAAAGAAATTGATTTAGCTAGACCAAAACAGAATGTACACAACACAATGTTTACACCTGAAGAAAGAAAACAAATTGATAAACTTTTAGATCAAGGGTTTATAGACAGTTTTCGAGAGTTTAATGATTCAGGAGAAAACTACTCGTGGTGGGCATACTTTCGAGAACAAAGAAAAAGAAATATTGGCTGGAGAATAGACTATATTTTTGTATCAAATAATTTAAAACATAATTTAAAGAACGCTTACATACTAAAGGACGTAAAAGGTTCGGATCACTGTCCGGTAGGTATAGAGGTATCCATTTAATTATATGTATACTTAAAAGTATGAAGTTCCCACAAGATTTTATATGGGGAACAGCAACAGCTGCCCATCAAATAGAAGGAAACAATAAAAATAGTGATTGGTGGGAATGGGAAAACAACAAAAAAGAAAATCAAAAATATCCCTTAGAACCATCCGGAATAGCTTGTGATTCATACAATAGATATGAGGAAGATTTTGATTTATGTGTAGAACTTGGAAATAATGCTGTAAGAATATCAGTTGAGTGGGCACGTATTGAACCTGAGGAAGGTGTCTTCTCAGATGAAGAACTTGCTCACTATAGAGACGTTCTAAAAGCAGCTAAAAAAAGAGGTCTTAAAACCTTTGTTACTCTGCATCATTTCACAAATCCTATCTGGTTTGTCAAAAGAGGGGGTTGGGAGTCATTAAGGGCTTCATTTTTCTTTGCAAGATACGCTAAAAAATGTGCAGAAAAACTAGGTGATCTAGTTGATGTTTTCTATACAATAAATGAGCCCCAAGTATATGCCCTAATGAGTTTTACAATAGGAACATGGCCACCACAAAAGAGAAACTATTTGTCCTCTCTTATTGTTCAACTTAATATGATTTCTGCACATAATAGAGCATATAGGGCTATAAAGTCAGTTAAAAACTACCCTGTCGGAATAGTTAAAAATGTTGTCTGGTATGAAACATATGAAAGATCCTGGCCCTGGGATAAACTTGGCGCCAAACTACTCTTCTTTCTAAATTGTGATTTCTTTCT
>JAHIRX010000067.1 GCA_018818485.1 Patescibacteria group bacterium | reverse complement strand
TCAGACATACTCAAAATACATTTTTCTCCTTTATCAATGGGGGTAATAAATACACTAACATCAACAACACTCTCTTTTATCTCAACAGTACCTTTTCCCTTTTGAACCCTTAGGTGTTCGTTTGGATTAAGATCGCTTAGGTTCTTAATGATACGTAAAAGATTATTGTATAGTTCTACAGATAAGGTTTTTACGGTCATTAAGTTCCCCTGCGTACGATATTTTAACGTAGTAAACTCATCACCAGGAAGAAAAATAACGTCTGAAGCGCCGCTCTTTTGGGCACCCTCTAAAACATAGACAAGTGCTTCTTCAACAGAATTATCATCAAAGCTAATTCCATCAAATAGTTCCAGTGCACCACTTAAAGTTTTTATTTCAGATAAAGGCATTGAGTAAATAATAACGCGTTTTCTTGAGAAAAAACACATATCTTGATACAATACGAATTAGAGGATATCTTTATGAATAGAGAATTTGAGTTTAGAGCTTGGCATAAAAAGAAAAACCATATGTACCACAATATTGCTATAGGGATTGACAATAAGATCGGGTATAGAATGTCCCCTGGAGCAAAGAATGGGAGATATGTTTATGAAGACAGTAAGGAAGTTATTGTAAGCCCCTATATTGGTGCTAAAGCTAAGGGTAGTAAGAGAATATATATTGGGGACATACTTAAGGTTGGTAAAACAAAAAAGCTAGGTATAGTTGTGTGGGATGAAGAAAAACTATGCTACAAACTAGAATCCTCTGGAGGAAGAATAATCAACGGGCTTGAAGATCCAAAAAAGAGAAGCACTATGGAAGTGGTTGGAAACATCTACGAAAATATAGATCTTTTGTAAAGATACTTGTGTGATATACTTTTCCCATGAAAAAACTAATAAAAATTGGGATCAAATTCCCAGAAATTATGAAGATTAAACTGCCAAGATTTCCTTTCTGTAAAGTTTGTAAAGAATTTATAGCTAAAAACAAGATATTTAGTATTGGTATTTTAGCTATGGTTATAGCATTCCTATTTGGTTTTCTACTCAAAGGTACTTTTGTTGCAGCAACCGTAAACGGAAGACCTATTGGAAGACTTGCAGTCCTAAGAGAATTAGAAAAAAGACAGGGAGCTGCTACTTTAGATGGTCTTATAACCGAAGAAATAATAAAACAAGAAGCTAAAAAGGCAGGTATTAAGGTAAGTAAGGAAGATATTAATTCTGAAATCGAGACTATTAGAAATAGCCTTGTTCAACAAGGCCAGACCTTAGAACAAGTTTTAGAATTTCAGGGAATGAATCTTAAAGAGTTAGAATCCCAGATTGCTATCCAAAAAATGATAGAACAACTTCTTGCTGATAAGACTGCTGTTACCGATGAAGAGATAAATCAATACATTGAACAAAATAGTGATAGTTTTCCAGAAGGAACAAATATGGATCAGCTAAAAGATATTGTTAGACAGCAATTATCACAACAAAAACTAGGTAGTGAGTTTCAAACTTGGTTTGACGGTATAAAAGCAGAAGCAAAAATAAACTATCTTAGAAAATATTAGATATGAAAATAAAGTCTGCCCAACCTTTAAGTGAGCTCAAATCCGTTTTAATGGATGCTAACTCTTCTGGACCTGATCCCGCATACTGGGTATTTGAAAATATAACCAAAGATAAGTGGCACAACATGACCGTAACTGCACCTGGAGACTATAACGGAGAGTTTCCTAAGACATTTGGGCACTACCACGGATCTGATTCAAACGAAACATACAAACTCATCTCAGGACAAGGAGTCCTTCTAATTCAAAAAAGAAAATTCGCCGATGACGATTATGTTGATGATTTAATTGAGAAAGTATACTTTGTAGAATTCCTACCTGGAGATGAACTTATTATTACCCCAGAATGGGGACACTCCTTTATTAATATCGGAAACGAGCCTTTGATAACATTTGATGATTGGAACGAACCACATTCTCCAAGTGATTACGAAGGAATAAAAAACCTACGAGGAATGTCCTACTACCTTATTAAAAAAGACGGAAAAGCAGAATTTGTTAAAAATGAAAACTATAAAGAGGTGCCTACCCCACAATGGGTGTCTGTAAATGATCTTAAGGGAACTACAGAAAGCTGTTAATTTAACCTTTCCATCACAAAGTATAAAAGAGACTCATAGATATCTTGCAGTTTGTTATCTTTAGTAATTTTAGAAATATATTTCTTACCCTCTTTAACATACTTCCAACCTAAATCTTTAACGTAGTCATATGACCCAGC
>JAHIRX010000066.1 GCA_018818485.1 Patescibacteria group bacterium | reverse complement strand
TATAATTAAATTATGAAAAAGTTTCTGCTCGTTTTATTTTCACTTCTGATTATTGCTAGCGGTGGTTACTATTTTTATTTAGAAATATTTAATAAAGGTGAAGACATTTGGATATGTAAAGATGGGAACTGGGTAAAACACGGAAACCCGAAAGAAGAAAAACCTAGTATAGATTGCAGGCAACAATTACTTGTAGGAGGGGACGAAGACAAACATGGTTGTAAGCCATCCGCAGGATACACCTGGTGTGAACCAAAAGAAAAATGTTTAAGAACATGGGAAGAGCCTTGCGAAGAAATTAATAATATCACTCTAAATAATCTTGTTACCTCACTAGAAGAATCTCTAGTTTACCCCTCAGGCTGGAAAACAGAAATTACTGACAAAAAACCAAAAGATTGTGAACAACTAGATTTGTATAGCAAAAATTACAAACTAAATGATGGGTATCCTATTCTAGAAAGAGGTGCTTATGTGATGGTTAGAGTTTGTGAAACAGAAGAAACGGATATTGAGAAAAGTTTTGAAAAAGATGTTTTGGACAAGAATGTTATAGAAAATATAGAGAGTATAAAAGCTGCTGGAGTAAATGCATTTCAATACGATTACAGCTTTGAGGGCTGGAACGCTACAGATACTCTTTTTATAAAAGATGGAATTTATTACACAATAAAGCTTAGATATGTAAATGATGATGGAAAAACCGAATACTGGTCTATTTATGAGACACTTCTCCAATCCTTTTAACAAACCGTTTTCATTTGTATAATTAGGTTAACAATGACAAATAAAGTATTACTAAAAATTCTAATAGGATTATGTGCGATTATCATTTTTCTATTCGTATTTATAAAAGACGTAAGTGCCGAAACTTACACTAAAACATTTACGTTTGCCACAACTGCAGAAAGTTTTACAGGTACTTCAGGGGGGAAATCAGTGCTTACGTACGTCTCAGGTGTAGGAAATCCCGCTGGTTCTTTGCAAACAAATAGTATTGGTAGAAACAACAGCGACACCTCATACTGGTTGTGGACGGGAACGTGGTTAAGTCTTGGAGTTTCTTCTGGAGCAAGTGTTATTACAAATTTAAGACTCCAATCCGCATCAACTATAACAACTGTATACAATGTGGTTGACGCAGTAACAATTGGGCCTTACAAACTTAGAGATAGTCTTGGTGTAGATCAGGCCACTCTATGGACTGGTAGGTCACCTACAGGAGTTGAAGGTAGTTGGGTAACTACATCTTCTCAAGCAAATCAAGCTGTACCATCGGGTATACAATCTCCAAGTAGCACAATACAATTATATTTAGGGAGAAGTATTGACCTTGGTAATAATGCAGCTGCTCAAGTAAATTTACACGACGATCAAATAAGTTTTGTCGTTACATACACTATACCTACTGTTTCCATAAGTATGACAACTGATGGCTCTGCCCCTTTTGGAAATATGGGTGTGTCTGCAACAAGAGATACAACTTCAGGAGACTTGAACGATGTTCAAACTATTAGTGTAGATGTGGGGCCTGCTGACTTAGATATTAAAAGTGCTAATTTTACAGGTGCTGGAACTTTAACTTTATCATCTGCACCGGGACCAAACATAGTACTCTTTGAATACTCAGCCAATGGTTCTGACTGGAATACTTTCGTAACAAATGACACTTACTATGTCTTGGCTACAAGTGTCTCTCAAGGGGGTACACAAGATACTTACCTTAGACTTACTACGCCAACAACTTTAAGTACATATGGTGATTATGGAACAACAATAACAATACTTGCAACAGTTCCTTAAACTTACTTGACAAAATTTATACTTGTACCCCATAATTAATATTAATGTCCAAGAAAATACCAAGCATAATATCACTCTTAGCCCCAATAATTTCAATCCTTGCTGTCGCAGTTGCTTTCGGAAACGTTTCTAAAGCTGCAGACACTTCTGTCGTTACGGCAACTGTTACTGTGCAAAACATTTCTGTTGAAATGGTTGCAAATTCAACTATTTCTTATGGAACAATTGGAACTCAGTCAACCCAAGAAACAACTACAAACGGTTTAAGTACTACACCAGTTGCTAATAACAATGGTAATGTTACAGAAGACTTAAGTGTAAAGAGTCAAAATTCAGCCTCATGGACACTTTCTTCTGATACTACAGCTAATAATTATTTCCACAAAGTTTGTAATGCTTCTTGTACGACTACAGGTTCTTGGGAATTTATGACTACGTCATATCTTCAAGTACACAACGCGGTTGCAGCAAGTAACTCCCAACCTTTTGATCTTAGAATTGGAACACCTGTAACTACAGCAAGCTATACCCAACAATCAGTCGACGTAACAGTGCAAGCTGCGGCTGACTAAATAGGCTATAATACACCTACATTTATTTAATTTCCCCTGCCAGAATGATAGAATTATTGTATGAAAAGAATATTAACTGGTTTGCTATTTTTTACTGCTCTGGTAGGGACATTCGCCTCCTTAAGCTTTGCTAAGGTAGGTGTTGGAATCGGTACAGGAAAAATCATTGTAGACGAAAAACTAAAACCCGGTGTAATTTATAATCTACCTCCTATAACCATTTTTAATACTGGAACTGAAACCACAAAATACGGAGCTTCCGTTGAGTATCGACAAGCTCAACCAGAACTTTTACCTGAAAGAGAGTGGTTCACATTTGAACCAGCGGAGTTTACGCTTGAACCAGAAAACGCTCAAACTGTTGCTGTAAAGATAAATATACCTTTAAAAGTCATTCCTGGTGACTATTTTGCATACCTTGAAGGCCATCCAATAGTTGTAACCGAATCAGGACTTACAGCAGTTAATATTGCTGCCGCTGCAAAACTATATTTCACGATAGCCCCAGCAAATGTTTTTCAAGGAATTTATTATCGTTTAATCTCATTGTGGAAAGAGTTTGAACCTTGGTCAACAAGGATTAGCGTGGTTATTGGCTTAGTAATTATTATCCTCGTTCTTAAAAAGAACCTTAACATAGAAGTAAGCTCTAAAGGTAAGAAGAAAACTAAACCGATTAGTAGTCTTATGGATGATTAATAAAATACTGCTCAAAACAAAGGGTGTCTTACCAGCCATGATAGTAATACTAGTGTCTCTTGTTGTTAGACGAAGTCTAGCAGAGGGACCTGTTACAGAGTCAATTAACGCGACTGTTAAAACGAGTATATGTGGAGATGCAATTATTGAGGGACCAGAAGATTGTGAGGGTCTTGACTTAAACGGGGAAACCTGTGTGAGTATAGGATACGCAAGTGGAGATCTCTCCTGCGAGGTAAACTGCGAATTTGACACAACTGGCTGTATTCCTGCTCCGTCAGCACCTGCAAGAATACCAGGAAGTGGCAGTGACGATGATGACGATGATAGTGATGGGGGGGGCGACACCACTACACAAAAGGTTGTGCAACTAATACAACAGCTCATTGAGCAGTTAACAGGTGCATCCCCATTTTTTAGTGCATTTGATATAAACCAAGACGGAACATTAGACCCTGGAGAAGTCTATAAAGCAATGCTAAGATGGGTTATTTCCTGGAGACAAGAAGGGGGAGCTGATACAATTGAAACAAAAATGTGTGATCTAAATTATGATGGTAAATGTAACCTAGTAGATATGTCTGTACTTTTGTATCACGTTGGAAGATAAAAAAAATGGGAGTAAAAATATTTAAATTTATAATAAATCTAGTCCTATTCGTAGTGGGCTCTTGGGTTGTTGTACATATATCCGCCCTTTTTGGGGTTTTCATTGCTTTTGCATATCCGATTTGGCAGTTTATTCTTCCTGGGCAACTTCCTTGTTTATTTTGCACTATTAAGGAAGATGGAGAATACTGCACCGTTTGTAAAAGAGTAGTAAACAGAGCAGAA
Source organism: Patescibacteria group bacterium (assembly GCA_018818485.1). Lineage (GTDB taxonomy): Bacteria > Patescibacteriota > WWE3 > UBA101185 > UBA10185 > JAHIRX01. The sequence goes on along the minus strand of JAHIRX010000066.1, from coordinate 918 downwards.
GGAATAGATCCCGATACTTTAAAGAGTATTATACTTAACTCCCTTTTAATATTAGTATTCTCACTATTCTCAATAGGTCTTGTTTTGGCAGAACAAAAAATACTCTCGTATCTTGGTTACCCCCCTACACCTAAAACAGTTACATTCATCATTCCAAATAAAAATCAGTACCCTCTCGGAAAAATATTTCCTATGAAGATAGAGATTGCAGGAATCAAAACTCCAATTAATGCAGTACAGGCCGATGTTGGCTTTAATCCTGAAATCTTGGAGGTTGTCAATGTCTCTACTGTTGGATCTTTTGCAAATATATTTATCCAAAAAGAAATTGATAATGATAACGGTTACATAAGACTAACAGGGGGACTTCCTAACCCAGGATATTTTTCTGAACGGGGAGATTTTGGAACTGTCTACTTTAAGGGAATAACACCTGGGGTTTCTGAGGTTAGGTTCTTAGAAACATCCATGGTTCTAGCAAATGACGGAAGAGGAACAAACGTAGTTAAAGAATTTGCATTTGCATCGTACTTGATCCTTCCTGATGAAATCACAGAGGATGAAAAGCAACAGCAGGAAGTACTGCTTGGTGCACAAGTTCTTGGTGAACAAACAGACGCAACAAAGATGGTGTTTTATGAAGAATCTGATGTTTTAGGGGTCCAAGAAGAGTTTGATAATTCTGTACCAGAAGAGTCCAAAGAGACCTGTCCACAATTAATACTTTGCTTTATAGAATTCATAAATAACTTAATAATAAACTTCTGGAAATCTATTCTAGGAATACTTTTTAACCCCGAAGCTTGAGTACTAATGTATATCTGTTCTTTTTTCTTTAATAAAGTCTCTCCAACCCTCAACTGTTTCAACTAGTCCTGAGAAAGGAATATCAACAAGAGTTGTAAAAAAGACACTAAC
>JAHIRX010000065.1 GCA_018818485.1 Patescibacteria group bacterium | reverse complement strand
TCAAAGAAGAGTTTAGAATATATTTTTTGTTCCCAAGGAGAAACATAGTCAAAGAAATCGTAGTGATGAAAAACATCAAACATCAGATACCAAACGGTCGCAGGGCCCACACCATAAAGCTTTATTAACTCATCTTTCTGTGTCTCACTATCTTTAGTTCTCAACTTCATCTCATCAATCAACCCTTGTGTAAAGTACTCATCAAGTTTCTTTATAGACTTTGCTCTGTACCCAACCTTCAAAGCTCTTAAATCATCCTCTGTAACATTTTTCAGACCTCCTGGTTTCCAAAAACACAAAAGCTTTTTCCCATCATACTCAAGTAAGGTTCCATAATTCTCAAGTAGCGTCTGAAACATGTTGATAGAACGCTTAACAGTAGCATTTTGCAACACAATCCCAATAATGAGGTACTCATACAATGAATTGGAGTGTCCTGGTCTCATTCCTTTCCATCTTTTAATAATAGGACCAAGAATCTTGTCTTCTTTAAACTTTTTGTAGAATGGGGCTAAATCTAGCTTTAAGTTAAAACGATACTCTATCTCCTCTAGTAAACTTTTAATAAACAAATCATCTAACTTCTTACTAAAATAAATGGAAACTTCAACCCTTGGCTTACTCACGGTTCCCTTATTAGTAAATTTCAGTCCTAGTTTTTTATTCTTCCAACACCAAGTCTGCCATCTAATACCTGGTTTCCACTCGTTATCACTAGAAGGAAAGTGGTCTGGTTTATGAAATGTTGAATCAAAATCAAATGGGGCCGTAGGTTTTAGTCCCACAGACTTTATTTTTCTTAACTTCATTATTTATTAGATACCTCCCAGATATTTCCATCAGGGTCTTTAAAGTAGCCGACAGTCTGACCCCAATCAGTCGTCTTTGGCCCTTCAAATATATCTACGCCTTTTCCCTTTAAGTCCGCACAGGCCTTCTCAACATCATCAACTTGAAATCCTAAAACAACACCTCCCCCAGTACCCATATGGTTACCTGGAAACATAGATGTTGCCTCATCTTTCTGGAAAATCGCTAATGAAGTCCCCTCAAGCTTAAAATCAGCAAACTTACCCTCTTGGGAATTAACTTCCAAGCCTAAAGTATCTCTATAAAACTCCAGAGACTTCTCAAAATCTTCTACTAACAAGCAATTTGCAAATAATTTATCAAACATAACTCAAATCACCCCCTACTACAAAATTATACAGCTCTCCCAATTAAGTTATAAGTCACTAACTGGATATGTCTGGAAATGCTTTAGGTAAAGCAAGGAAAGTTTGGCTCCCCCTGATGTTGGTTACTCGGAATGTTAGGAGGTGGATGGGGGAATAAAAAAAGAAACTGAGTGGTAGTTCCCAGTTTCTAGTGATATGCCAAATATTAAAAATAGAGTCTCCTTTCTCTACCAAACTCTACTTGTGACCTCTTCTCATTTCTTTGCTTTGTATCCGAATTGTGTTGGAATAAAAGTTTGATGACCAACCAACCCTTAACTGTCCATCATACCTTTCCTTGTAGAGACGTTCGGCTTCCTTGTAGAGTTTTTCCTTTAGTGGGTCACTTAAAGCTTCCCAAGGTCTGCTGAGTTTTATTCTTAATTCATTGGTACTTCTTCTCAGCCCAACATAAAGAATATCAACGGTGTCTACTGCACTAATTATCAAGGGCATTGTTTACTCCTCTCACCTTAATATTAATAAATTGCTCGCATTATATAGGATATAAACATATATATCAAATTCCGAAGATGTACATACTGGGTATAAGGGTAATTTATTGTATGTAAAGGAAATACTATACGTGGCTCCCCATACAGAACTTTATACGAATTCTGATTGAAGTGCTTGTTTAGAGGAAAAAAGAACGGCACTGTGCAACAAGGGGTTTATTCCTTATCACAAAGTGCCGTTTGCCGACCGTTCAACTGGGGCGCTGGTTTGGAATTTATTTATTATCTATTGGGCGTTTGAAGAAAAAGCAATATCCTTTTGTTGCAGATATATAATGTCCTCCACTGGTGCTTTCCTGCCCAATGATTCCTGTAACACTCACCAGTTCCCATCCTTCAGCACCTTTTTCGTTTGCTTCTTTTAACCCTCCTTTTAACTCGTTTGCTGTCACAACACAGTATTCCCATTTCATAACTTCCTCCTTCACCTGTTTTATTTGAATACTAGTTTGAGATTATATAGGCATAAGTAGAAATATCAAGGCCACCAACCAGAAACATTGTAGGTAAAGGAAATACTATACGTGGCTCCCCATTCAATACTTTATCCGAAGTGTGGGAGTGTGGTTGGAGAAATAAAAAATGGCACCAAGTGGTTATAAAACCAAGAGGTGCCGTTTCTGGAAGTAATTACTATTCTTTGAAATTAATTTTGCTTTCTGCGTAGGTGAAATACTTATACATATCTTTCCCAATCTCAGAAAGCGTGCCGCTCGTCCCGTTACTCGCCACGGTAACCTTGTAGGTGGTTATGTCACTCGTCCCAGGTACCTTCATAGGTACCACTACAATGACAAACTCTTGATTGACACTATTTTTAGATATACGTGTTACTGATTGAATATCTGGTATCTTGGGTAATGCCTCTACAGCAAGCACAGCAATTCTCAGCAAGCTTACAATTTGCTCTGACATCTCTACCTCACTTTTTATTATTAGTGGGAATTATATTATAAATTCTTAAATATGTCAAACTATAGGATAATGGCTCCCCGATAGTTCCCCACTTATAACTAGTTTTATAGAGGTTTTGGGTAGTTTTGACGCTGTAAAAACTTATAATTTGGCTCTCTTTAATTGAACAGCATTAATTACCACGATTACAGAGGATAGACTCATTAATATAGCCCCTATCTCTGGCCTTAAAAAGAACCCCCATGTAGCAAAAACCCCCGCAGCTGCTGGAATTGCTACTATGTTATAACCGGTTGCCCAGATTAAGTTTTCTACCATTTTACGGTAAACCTTCTTTCCCAAAGAGACCAGTCTAGAAATATCCTCAGGATTATTGCGTGTCAAAACAATATCACCTGACTCTACTGCTACATCAGTTCCTGCTCCTATTGCTACACCAACATCAGCTTGGGTTAAAGCGGGAGCGTCATTTACTCCGTCACCAACCATCATCACCTTATTTCCCTGCTCTTGGAGTTTTTTAATATGCTTGTACTTATCCTCGGGTAATACTTCTGCAAAAAAATCATCAATTCCTAGTTTCCCGGCAACCGATTGGGCTACCTTTTGATTATCTCCCGTTAACATCGCTACCTTTATTCCCTGCTTATGAAGTTTCTCTACTGCTACCTGTGATTCTTCCTTTATTGAGTCTGAAAGACCAAGAATACCAAGAATCTGAGATTTATCTGCTAAAAAGATGGTTGTTTTACCTTCTGAGGTTAGATGTTGGGCTTTAGAGGAAGATTCTTCTCCAAAAACATTACTGTCTTCCATAAATCTTTGGTTGCCAATAATAAAGGTCTTACCTTTTATCTTTCCTGAGATACCCTTCCCAGCAATATTTTTGAATTCTGATACTTCAAGAGAATCCAATTTTTTGCTTTTAGAAGATTTAACTATTGCTGTAGCTATAATATGAGATGAGAGCTGCTCCAGGCTAGCAACTAGCTGCAGAACCTCATCCTCATCCCTCAAACTAATATTAATAACATCAGTTACTCCAAACTCCCCTTTAGTTAATGTGCCCGTCTTATCAAAAACAACCCAATCAATATCTTTTACCACCTCAAGTTTTCCTAAGTCTTTCAGAAAAACTCCATTTTTTACTGCCAAAGAAGTAGCAATAGTAGAAACTGTGGGAATTGCTAAGCCCAAAGCATGGGGACAAGCAATAACTAAAACTGTTATAGCCAGTGTAAGACTAAATGTAAGAGACTCTCCAAGGACAAGTGACCATATCAGTACTGTTAATAGTGACACTGTTAAAGCAGTAAAGGTTAGAATTCCTGCAGCCTTATCAGCGACTCTTTGTACCTTGGGCTTAGTGAGTTGAGCCTCACCAATTAACTTCTGAATTTGACCAATAGTGGAACTTTCACCAACTCTCTCTAGTTTTATTTCTAAGGAACCATCCAAACAAATTGACCCTGCTACTACCATATTCCCATTTCTTTTTTCAACAGGTGCCGACTCACCACTTATCAGTGACTCATCCATATTGGCAGTACCCTTAATAATTACTCCATCAGCAGGGACTTTTTCTCCTGGTTTAACTAAAACCACATCATCTTTTTTAAGCTCAATAATATCTTTTTCAAACACACCTCCAGAAACAAGAAGATGTGCTTGTTTGGGCAGCAGTTTGGCAACTTCTTGCAAGGCATTTCCAGCTGCTGATGAAGATTTGGCTTCCAGATAGTGACCAAATAGCAAAATCCATATTAAGGAAGATATTTCTAAATAGAACTCAACACCCTTAAAAGCAGGTATAAAGGTGGAAAAGGCTGAGAATAAATAACCAGACCCAACTGCAACAGAAACTAAAGTCATCATTCCAAAACTCTTCATTTTTATCTCATGTTTAGCATGTTGGAAGAAGACCAAAGAGAAATAGAAGATTGTAGTAGCTATAGCAAACTGAAAATACTTCCTACTTGAAAAATCAGTAATACCTAGCAATGAAAGAGCCTTTTCACTTAATAGTAGTAAGGGAATAAGTAGGAAAGTAACTATCCAGAATCTTCTTAAAAAATCCTTAGTCCCATTGTGAGTAGTCGCCTCTTTGTGATTGTGATGACTGTGGTCCATATAGTAAGTATACCTCCTAGTCATCAGGTTATAAGCCATCAACTGGGTATGTCTGGAAATGCTTTAGGTAAAGCAATAAAAGTTTGGCTCCCCGATAGTTTCCCACTTATAACTAGTTTTATTGAGGTTTTAGGTAGTTTTGAGGTTGTAGAGAGTTTTAGAAAGGTTTGTGTGTAGAAAAAGAAAGCCAGAGTATTTTGTAAAAGTCTGGCTTCTAGGATTGGTGTACAAATTTAGCTTTAGCCCTTTTTGGTATTAGACACTAGTAATGAAACTATTGTGCATACTACTAGTACCCAAATTAGATAGTTAATAGTTGCTGTTACAACCCCCCAAGCGTGTAGCAAACCTATAACCATTGCTAACACTCCTGCTACGAAGAAAAAAACTGTGAGGAACTTAAATATCTTATACCGCATCCCTTTCTCCTTTCATTCTTTATCTGTTTTATATTATATAGGGTATGAATATAAATATCAAAGTTATAAATTAATATAGCTGAAAACACTGTAGGTAAAGGTAATGGGGTGGCTGACGGGTCCCAAACTGAACCAAATTATATCATCATTGTTACAGCTTATGGAGATTTATCCAGTAAACAAAGCTTCTAACTAGTTTTATAGAGGATTTTGCTAGTTTTGAGGTTGTTGTGAGAATTTTAGAAAGGTTTGTGTGTAGAAAAGAAAACAACCCCCTATCTATATTAGATAACAGGTTGTTTGATACTCTCTTTCTTCTAGCTAAGTTTAGAGTTTACTAAAAACTCTCACTTCCATCCGTTCGGTCGTCATCATATCCAGTACTTTCTTTTTTTGGAGACAGGATAACTAAGATCCCAAAAAAACCAACAACTAGCGCTACAGTTATACCAACCGCTGCCCATATATTTCCAATTAACCACCAAGCTATAACGAAAACCGCTATCAAGACAATCTGCACAATCTCCAGCATTTTGACTCCTTTCTTTCTATATTTAAAAATAAGAGAGCTAAATAGCTCTCCTTCGTCAAGAAACATCTTTTCTTGGGAGAAGTATTGTAACAACCATAATAACTACTGTCAACTAAAGAGTTAAGTTTTTACAACAAGTTATAAGTCGTCAACTGGGTATGTCTAGAAATGCTTTAGGTAAAGCAATAAAAGTTTGGCTCCCCCTAATGTTGGTTACTCGGAATGTTAGGGAGTGTTTGGGGGAATAAAAAAGGTACACTATGTTTTTATGTGTACCTTAATTTTAGAACTCTCTTTTAAATTTTTAAACTTAATCACCACCATGTTCTAACTGATGATTTTTAATCAGAAGGTTCAGGACTAAAAAAATAACTAGGCCTAAACCTAACATTGAAACAGCGATTCCGATAATCCAAGCATGACTTACACCTAAAAGTAGCATAATTAAAGAAACGAGAAATATCGCAATGGCTGCCACTACTGCTTTTGGTATAAGAATACTTTTTCGTTCATTCCGAAAAGCCCTTATATCATACGGTCCATAATTGTACATATTTTCTCCTTTTTTATCTCTCTGCGGCTATTACTTCTTCCACCCAACAATTTTTTTGTTTAGCAAATTCTTTGGCTTCATATTCTGAAGCAAAATGCTTTATCCTTTCTGAATGTAGACTCTGAACATCAAACCTACCAATTACTGACAGGTATTTAAAAGTATTGGTATCCATTACTACATAAGAAAGTGGTCCTTCACCATATTGGGTGTGATAGAAAACAATACTTACCAATCTCATGTTTGTTCTCCTCTCTTTGTTAGTATCTAGTTTTGCATTATATAGGATAGAAATTAAATATCAAATTCCGAAGGTGGGGTAATGGGTATTTAAACAATTTATTGTACGCAAAGGAAATACTATACGTGGCTCCCCGCAATAGAGCAAGTCAGAACCTGTTTAGTAGATTTTGGGTGATACAGTTTGGCTCCCCCTAATGTTGGTTACTCGGAATGTTAGGAAGTGGTTTTAAAAATAGGAAAGCGGCGTTTCTGAATTTTAAAACACCGCTTTTTCAACATATTATGTTTATTAGTGTATGAGATAAGGAGGCTCAACACAATTTACCAAACTGATTGCAAGCTCACCATAAAAGAGGGCGATAGCAAAAACAAAAACTTTCACAAAGTACAGCGCACTCTTATCGACAGGTTCTTCATCCTTGTGTGAACTATAAGAGCTCCGGGGTTTAAACCAGAAAAATCCCTCTTTCACAAGCTTGTTGCTTACAGATTTGTTTAAGAAGTAAAGCACTGCGATGAAACCTACTCTTGTGATTACTGTCAAAGTCCAAAAAAGCCATGGGGCGTTGTTGTAGAATGATATTATTCCATTAACTATTCCCAACCACCCGAGGACTTTAGCAAACAGAAAAGCTGTCACAGTAACGAGTACACAAACCAGAATTTGAGTAACCGATTTGGTAGTGTGCTTTACACTTTCCATTATATTATTCATCTCTAATCTCCTTCTATTCTTTGATTTTGAATATTTTCGCTGATTC
>JAHIRX010000064.1 GCA_018818485.1 Patescibacteria group bacterium | reverse complement strand
TACTTCTCTTTAACATTTGCACTAATCCACTCTGGCAGTACAAACCCCTCTTTTAGCTGAAGCTTTTCAAAACTGACGGGCTTTATTATATCACCTGGCTTTAATTGTTGTGATGGGGTTTTCACTTCCTTATCATTTACCAGGAAAAACCCTCTTCTAACAAACTGTCTTGCTTGGGCTCGAGACACAGAAAGACCGCTTCTGTAAATTAGATTATCAAGCCTTGATTCTAGTTTTTGCATTAATGCATCTCCGGCAGCAACGTCCTTTGTCTTTAGAGATTCTTTAACATATTTTCTAAATTGTCTTTCGAGTAAACCATATATTCTTTTAGCTTTTTGCTTTTCTCTAAGCTGTTTTCCGTACTCAGACTGATTTCTTCTTCGTCTTCCTAAACCGTGTTGTCCTGGAGGTTGGGGTCTTTTTTCAAAAGCACACTTTTCTGAATCACATCTAGCACCTTTTAAGTAAAGTTTCATTCCTTCTCTTCTGCATAATCTGCATTTTGGTCCAGTATATCTAGCCATCGTTACATCCTTCTCTTATTCTTAGGTCTACACCCATTATGTGGCATGGGAGTCTGATCTGAAATTGATACAACATTAAGACCGGACCCTTTTAAAGCTTTGACCGAAGATATTCTTCCAAGGCCAGGACCTTTAATAAAAACAGATAGTTCTCTCATTCCAGCTTCGTATGCTTCTGCCCCAACTTTTTCTGCAGCCTTAGTTGCAGCATAAGGAGTTGATTTTCTGCTACCCTTAAAACCTGCTTTACCAGAACTACCAAAAAAGAGGGCGTTTCCCTCGTTATCTGTAACTGTAATGATAGTATTGTTTATACCTGCAGTAATGTATGCCTTACCGCTTGGAGTAATATTCTTTTTTGTTTTCTTTTTACCTTTTTGCATTATGTCTTAGTTAACTTTCTCTTTAAGCCCCCTACAGTTTTTTTCTTACCTTTTCTTGTTCTAGCGTTAGTCCTTGTTCTTTGGCCCCTAACAGGGAGTCCGAGATGGTGTCTAAGCCCTTTGTATGACTTAATTTCTTTTAATCTTCTAATATTTTGAGTAACCTCTCTTTTTAGCTCACCCTCAACGGTTATTTCCATATCGTTAAGGGCTTTAGTGATAGTAGCAATTTCGTTATCCTTCAAATCTTTTGCTCTAGTATCTGGATTTATACCCACTTTTTCCAATATTTTTTGAGAAGTTGTTAAGCCAACACCCTTAACATAGGTTAGTGATATTTCTATTCTTTTATTTTCTGGTATATCAACACCTTTAATTCTTGGCATACTTAACCTTGTCTTTGCTTGTGTTTAGGATTTCTTTTACAAATAACCCTAACAACACCTTTTCTTTTTATAACTTTGCAATCTCTGCAAATTGGCTTTACAGATGCCCTAACTTTCATAATTATACTAAGTTTATTTTAGACGGTAGGTGATTCTACCTCTAGTGAGGTCGTGAGGAGAAAATTCTACTCGAACTTGATCTCCTACCAAAACTCTAATATGAGATTTCCTCATTTTTCCTGATATCATGGCCAAAGCTTCGGTTTCGTCTTCGAACTGAATTTTGAACATTCCGCTCATCAGAGTCTCAGTAACTTTTCCGTCTTTTGTAACTGTGTCCTTTGTACTCATTAAATTAACAAACGCGCTAGATTGTATCAAAGCCTGTATTTTAGGTCAATAACAACTTAAAAACAGACTCTGAGGTCTAGAGCCATGCATCATATGTTACCATTATATATTGAAAATGCAACAAAAAACGGCTTTAATATAGGAGATGCTAGATATTAATTTCATAAAAGAAAACAAAGATAAGGTAATAAAAGCTGTAAAGGATAAACAGCTTGATGGGACAGTTGATATAGAGGTACTAGTAAGGTTGCACGATAGCTACTTAGAGGTACTAAGAGAAGTAGAAAGCCTAAGAAGTCAGAGAAATACTATATCTGAAAAGGTAGCAAAAGCACCTAAAGAAGAAAGAGGGGGCTTAATAGGGGAAGCAACTAAGGTAAAAGAGAATCTTCAAGAAAAAGAAAAGGAGTTGGGTAATCTTCAAGTTAAGTTTGATGAAATGATGCTTTGGGTACCGAATGTTCCCGCAGATGACGTTCCTATTGGAAAAGATGAAACTGGGAATGTTGTTTATAAAAAAGAAGGGAAGTTACCCAAATTTAACTTTACTCCGAAAGATCATTTAGAGCTTGGAAAAGACCTAGATATTATTGATACCGATAGAGGAGTAAAGATAGCAGGGTTTAGAGGATATTTTTTAAAGAATGAGGGGGCTATTTTAGAGCAAGCTATTTTGAGATATGCTTTTGATTTTATGCAAAGACAAGGATTTACCCCTCTTTCCGTTCCTTGGATAGTAAACCCAGCGTTTTTTACTGGAACTGGTTATTTTCCGTGGGGAGAAGAAGATCATTATAAAGTTGATGATAAAGCGCTTATTGGTACTGCTGAAGTGTCTCTAACCTCGTATTATGCGGGAGAGACACTAAATGAGGATGATTTACCGGTTAGACTTGTTGCCATTAGCCCGTGTTTTAGAAGAGAGGTTGGAACTTATGGGCAAGATGCGAAGGGAGTTTTTAGACTTCATCAATTTTATAAAGTGGAACAGGTTGTGCTGTGTGAGGCTGACGAGGATGTTTCTAGAAGATGGCACGAAAAGATGCTTTCTTTCTCAGAAAAAGTAGTGAGAGATTTCAAATTACCATATCAAGTCCTATTAATGTGTACTGGAGATGTTGGTGCTGGGCAAAGAAAAAAATATGACATCGAAACGTGGTTTCCTTCTCAGCAAAAGTATAGGGAAACTCACTCTGACTCATACTTTTTAGATTTTCAATCGAGAAGATTAAATATTAAATACAAAACAAAAGAAGGAGAAACTAAGTTTGTTCATACATTAAACAATACCGTTATTGCTACCCCAAGAATAATAGCCGCGATAATAGAAAACTACCAGAATGCGGATGGTTCAATAACTATCCCTAAAGCTCTAAGAAAATATACTGGTTTTAATAAAATTAAACCTAAAAATAGATGAGTATATTCAGTGAGCTTAAATCTCCTGAAGTAGTATACGAGGGTTCCTCAAAATATAATCCTGATATAAAGATAGTTAAAGTAGGAAGGACACTAAGACTAACAGTAGAAGGATATATTCAGTCTGTAAATTATAACTCTCCTGCTTGCAGCAAACTTTTTATGGGTAAAACTGTAGATTTAATAAAAAGAGAAATTCCTGTTGCAGCTGACTTTTTAGTATTAGGGCTAGGTGCAGGTACAATGCAAAAACTAATCTCTCTTGGTTTTCAAAATGCAGATATAGTAAGTGTAGATATTGATCAAAAGATGGTAGATATAGCAAAGAAATACTATGATTTAGATTCAACTCCCAGACACAGGATCATTGTGGATGATGCTCTTAGAGTAGTTATTGAGCCTGAAGATAATAATATTAGAGAAGGGGATTTTGATGTAGCTGTAGTAGATATATTTATTGGTAATTCATCCCCAGGTCTTATTAAGACAGGAAACTTCATAGCTCATCTTAAAAAACTTGTTAGACCTGACGGGCTTGTTGTGTTCAATAGAAACTACACTACTGATTTTCAAGAAGATGCTAATGTTTTTGCTGAGAATCTAGGAAACTACCTAAGGAATGTGAGAACAGAAGTAGTAGCAGGGTATACTAACTCAGATAACATCCTCATTTATGGTAGAGTTTAAGTAAATATGAGCCTACTTCAAGCTTTAGTATTAGGAATAATCCAAGGTATAACAGAGTTTTTTCCGGTCTCATCATCTGGTCACCTTGCAGTCTTGCCAAGATTTTTTAATTGGCCACAGCAGCCATTAGTTTTTGATACCACTGTCCATCTAGGCACAGCCCTTGCACTTCTAATAGTATTTAGAAATGATATTTGGAAAATTGTGTCCTCAGTATTTAAAGATTTTTCTTCAAACAGACTAACATTTAATAAATATTCAGAAGATTCAAAACTTGGGTACAAAATATTAGTTGGTTCTATCCCAGCAGGACTAATGGGTTACTTCTTTAGAGATTTTTTTGAGAATGATGTTCGGGGCCTTTTGTTTATTGTGGGTTTTCTACTTTTTGGAAGTGTATTGATGTCTATTGCAGAACAAATCCAGAAGAAAAGACTTTTGTCTAAAGATGAGCTTACAATAAAGCAAAGTTTTAAAGTAGGTATATTCCAGGCATTAGCATTATTTCCAGGAGTATCAAGATCAGGAGCCACTATCTCTGGGGGAATGATTCTAGGGTTAAATAGGGAACATGCTACAAAGTTTTCATTTCTTCTTTCAGTTCCTATTATTATTGCGGCATGGCTTTTCGAAATAAAAGATTCCTTTTCTAGTTTAGCCAATCTAGATTTAGAACCGTTAGTTATTGGTTTTTTAGCAAGTTTTGGAACAGCAATATTTGCAATAAGGTTTTTACTTAAATTTGTAAAAAGCAGGAATCTTTATCCTTTTGTCTTATACCGTTTAGTTTTAGCAGCGATAGTTTTAGCAGCTTTCTTTCAATAAAAAGTCCCACCGAATTGGATTCCAGTGGGGCCTAATGCTATTTTTGTTCTTGAGTTTATCTTACGAGTTTTCCCAGGAGCTTTTCTTCGATTTCTATTTCCGTGATCATTTTACTTGGACCTGGTTCTTTATGGGTAATGAGCATTTTGCAATTAGGACATGCGAGTCCTAATTCTTGGTACCAATAAGCAGGTTCGTGGGTAAACCTATATGGAACTGTGCGCCAGATCCTAATGGCTTGAGGGTCTTCTCCCGGAGTTTTTAGTACTAACTCCTCCCTGGCACTGTATTTGTATTTAGGTTCTCCTTGTGCCTCGCACCTTTTAGCTGCTTGTTCACTAGAATGGGCAGCCTTGCAGCCATCGCATATAAATTGTTTATGCATTATCTACTCCTTTTCTATTTCTATTTTATGCAGATTGTACCAGATTTATACGATATAATCATTCTGTTATGTTTGGTAAACTTTTTGATCCTAACAAGAAGCAGTTAAATAAGATTGAACCTATTGTTGCAAAGATAAACTCTTTTGAGGAGGGATTTAAGAAACTTTCTGATGAAGATATTAAAAACAAGACACAAGAGTGGAAAGATGCTCTTAAGGAGTTATCAGTTGATGATCAAGAACGGTATTTAGATGAGATACTGCCTGAAGCCTTTGCGCTTGTTAGAGAAGCTGCTATTAGATCTTTAAGCCAGAGACACTATGATGTACAACTTATGGCTGGTGTAACACTTCACCAGGGTAAGGTTGTTGAGCAAAAAACTGGAGAAGGTAAAACTTTAACAGCAACCCTCCCACTTTATTTAAATGCGCTCACTGGAAGAGGTGTTCACCTTGTTACTCCTAATGATTATCTATCACGTCGTGATGCTGGATGGATGGGACGCGTTTACGAAGTATTAGGTGCAACAGTTGGGGTAATTACACAGGAAAAGGCCTATCTTTATGACCCTGAATATGAGGGAACTGAGTTTGGGGATGTTTTTGGTGTTCATCTAAAGGAGGTTGAAAGGCAAAGAGTCTATCAGTGTGACATTACTTATGGAACAAACCATGAATTTGGGTTTGATTATCTTCGCGATAATATGGTTAGGGGCTTGTCTAATATGGTTCAAACAAATCCAAATGGAGATTGGGGTGTTCATAACTACGCTATTGTTGACGAAGCGGACTCTATATTAATAGATGTTGCCCGTACTCCTCTTATTATTTCTGCTCCTGATACAAAACCTTCTGAAAGATATCACCAGGCAAATACCATACTAAAATCCTTACAAAAAGACTCAGATTATGAAGTCGATGAAAAATTTAGATACGCAACTTTAACTGATCTTGGGGTAAGAAGAGTAGAAAGGTTACTAGGAGTAGGTAATCTTTATGAACAAGATTTTGAAATGGTTCACCTTATAGAACAAGCCTTAGTTGCCAATGCCTTGTATGTAAAAGACAAGGACTACGTTGTTAAGGGAGGTAATGTT
>JAHIRX010000063.1 GCA_018818485.1 Patescibacteria group bacterium | reverse complement strand
TATCTTTGTATTCCTAATAAAATCTCCGGGCATAAGCTTGTAACAAGTCTCCATATCAGTAAGCATTACTCCAAACAAAATGCTGGTAACAATGGTCAATAATTTGTTACCAAGGTAGTGAAGACTAGACATATCCTCATAGTTACCTGAAAACCTAGAACCATACACTACATCAACAGCATCTTCTTCAAGAACTTTCAGAAGTTTTTTGTAATCTTGAGGGTTATACTCTAAGTCCGCATCTTGAATAATTACATAGTCACCAGTGGTATGCTCAAAACCTACTCTAAGACTATCGCCTTTTCCGGCATTTTTATCTTTAAAAACAATTTTTATATCAGGGTACTTTACTTGAATTTTTTTAAGTATCTCAACAGACCCATCTGTAGAGCCATCGTCAACCATAATTATCTCTTTATCAATACCATCAACTGCTCTTACTAAATCAACTATCTTCTCAAGCGTATCTTTTTCGTTATAAACAGGTATCACTACCGACAACTTCACTTTAATCCTCCTGTAAACTCATAAATTTCTGCATAAAAGGGTCTACTCCCGATATTATACCTAAAATCTTTAATTAACTTTAAATAGCTCTTTCTTTTAACTTCAGGGCTAACGGACACACTATCCTCATTAGTAACAAGTAGGTGAGTGATTTTATATTCCAAAAGTTTTTGGTAACTTACAGAGTCATCTAAATTTAACGGGTAAAAAAATCCAGAAATCGTTGAGGCTGGATCAGCATAATTTATATACCAATCAGAGATACTGGTTGTGTCGTTAAAACTGATATTTCCGTTAATATTCTCTCTGGCGTACATAGAGGCACTTCTTACTGCGGTATAAATATCTTTATGTAGATAAATCGTAGAAAAGGCCCATACAAAGCACGATACTAGAGATAAATATAAAAATATGAAATAGCTTTTCTTGTATAGAAAAAAGATCATAACAAGTTGTATAACAATAAGAAAGGCGAGTATCTCCACATTAAGTATTAGAAACTGTAATCTTAAGAAGTACTGGCTACTCACATAAAATCCTAATAAAAATCCCAAGAAAATATAATCTTTAAATTCAAGTGGCTTTCCTGAATCAATAAAACTGTCAAAAGAAATCATAAAAAGAAGTATCAAAAAGGGTATTATCGGGACAAAAAGCCTAGGAATAGCTGCTGGCCATAATAGTATTAAAACTGCCTCAATAATAAGAAAGGTTAGGATTCCTGCATTCTTTTTAAGAAAGTCTATGACAACATTAGGTTTTTTAAACAGAAAGAAAAACCCATAAACAAATCCAAAAATATACAGCAACGAAATCAAGTATGCCCAAATCATTTTAAAATCGTAGACTCTTCTTTCAGGTTCAGAGAAATATTGAGAGGTTAAAGGGTTACGAAAGGCTAGATATGGAAGTACTGAGATAAACGTCGTTAAACCTAGAATAACAAGGTTTTTGGACTTTGCTCCGAGCAGTTTTAGAAACTTTTTAGGCCTAATATACAAACTTTCGTTAGAATATAAAACTCCAACTAGCATTGAGATAAATAATACATAACCTTCAAATCTAGTAAGAATGGAAAGTCCCGAAAGAAGGCCTAATACTACTATCTTTTTCATGTCTAACTTTTTTTCCCAGCTTTTAAGTAGAAAAAACGAAGCCACTACTAAAAGTGCAAAGAAAGTATCTGCATAAACTCTTAACGACCAATATAAAAACACGGGATTTAAAGCGAAAAGTAATAGACTAATATTTTTAATCTTTTCTTTCTTAAAAACTAAATCAGTGAGTTTGTCAAAGAGACAAAAAATAACAAGACTAGTAACAAACATCACTCCCCTACCCCACATCACTTGGTCTACCCCAGATGGTCTAACTGCCAGAATAAGGGAAAACAAAGGAGGTCTTTTCTCATCTAGAGGATAAGAAAAATCGTTTCTAATAAATTCTGATGCTCTCAAAATTCTGTAGGTGTCTCCCCACTCTGCGGTATTTACATTCATTAGAAAAAGATGAAGAACCACAAATAAGAGATATATGTATATTTTTTTAGACCAAGTAGTTTTTAATGGCAAAGTCATATACCTTTTCAATTTCTTTGGCCCTTTTAAGCCAAGAATAATTTATTGTAACCCTATCAATATCAACAGAGGGTTTTTCCTTAAAAAGACGCATAATTTCTTGAGCAATATACTTGGGTTCTAAATTTTCTAAATAGAAGAGTCCCCTAATATCCTCAGAAAGCTTAAAACCGGATACCAAACAAGGTACCCCACAACTAAGACCTTGCATAACAACTTTAGGCGTACCCTCCCAAGAGGAAGGTAAAACAAAAATATCTGAAATCTGGTAAGAAATTGGGGTTTGAGGATAAGGGGTATACCCAACTTGTATTACTCTATTCATAAGGTTCTTTTCTTTTATACTCTCGTTAATTTTTGAAATATAATCAGCATCTCCCGATCCAACAAGAAGTAGCTTAAAATCTTCCGGTAATAAAACTAAAGCATCTATTAAAAGATGTACATTTTTTCTCTTAACCATAGCCCCATGATTTAATATAATTTTGTCGTATCGGTCTAAACCAAGATCATTTCTTGACTTTTCTTTTTCTATATCAGAAACCCCCTTAAAAAGAACTGGATTTACCCCCGATTCCACTACGAAACACCTTCTTTCATCCGCACCATAAAGCTCAATTGCTTTTTTCTTATTCTCCTCACTTACAAAAATACAGGCAGACGCCACTTTTACAGATTTTTTATCTGAAAAAACAGTAAGGGGCCAACTAAAATTTCTAGATACAGCCTTTATCTCCTGACCCTGCTTTTCCATTTTTTCCCACCTATCTTGTGCAATATTGTGGAAATGAACTACAAACGGAGTCTTCAGCTCTTTTGCCCAAGGAATAAACTTCTGAAGGATAAATCTATAAAAGTAGACCCAAATACCAAAGTGTCCGTGGGAATGAATAATGTCTACCTTGTTTTTCCTTCGAAAGGATAAATACTTAAAAAAAAGTATTAAAGAACTTGTGAAAAAAATCGCTCCATTGAAAGGCTCTCTTAATATTGGGTGTATATTTACTCCTTCAGGTTTTTCAATTGAACCTGCTTTTGGCCACCTACCACAAAATATATCAATATCGTGGCCTAGTCTCAACTGGGCCTTAGTGAGTTCATAAGGATGTGGCCCTAAACCCTGCCAAGGCGGGGGCCAATCATAAATTATTCTAAGTATTCTCAACTCAGAACCTCCTTAAAAACCTTCTCATACTCATCAACCATATATTCAATAGTAAACTTTTCTTCTCCCCAAGTTCTTGCGTTTCTACCAAGGCTTTCTCTTAAATCCTCACTCTCACAAAGCTTGAGTAGTGCTTCTTTAAAACCTTCTACATCAGAGGGTTCTAGCAAAAAACCTGTTACTTTATCTTTAACACCAAACTTAACACCGCCCTGGTTAAACGCAACAACAGGCACACTTGCAAACATAGACTCAATTAGAACCATAGGAAATCCCTCTACTCTTTGTGTGGGAAAAACTAAAATATCTGATTCCTTTAACTTTGATAAAACTTGAGTATGACTAAGGTTAGTATAAAACTCCACATTTTCAGAAATACTTGAATCCTTTACCGTCTTTTTTAACTCTTCAAGATCTGATCCTAGTCCGACAAATGACAGTTTAAAGTTCTCTAAAGCCATTTGCTTAAGCAAATCAATTAAAACAAATACACCCTTCGATTTTTCTATTCTGCCCATAAATATTATTCTCACTAAACCATCATTAAACTTAGAAACTTCAATACCATCTAGCATTCTCCTATCAAAACCGTTGTATACGGTAACAATATCTTTTTCATGGATAAAGGTCTCTTCTAGAAGCGAGTCTCTTACAATATCAGAGACAGCAATTACCTTGTCTGCTCCTAAAACAAATCTCCTTTGTTTACCAAAGTATTGCCTTAAAAAGTATTGGGTGTTTAGAAGGAGACCAAAGAAATCTTTAGGTAACTTCATATTTGAAATATAAGTATTAAACTCCGAAAGAATTGTCCCATGAGAAACAGATACGATAGGTATTTCTAATGTATATCGTTTTAAAACAATGCTTTCCCCCGCAGAGCTCTGACTTAAAACTAAATTGAACCTCTTTTTTTTATGAGCTTTCTCAAATGCTTCTAGAGATTTTTTCTTCCAACTATTTTTATTAAAACTAGAAAGAATATATCTACTGTACTCACAATGTATAAAGATATATTTAACACCGTTTTCTTCCTTTTCCTCTTCTTTTAGTTCAAGTTGGGGGGAAAAGACCACTATATCATGGCCTCTTTTTGAAAGCTCCTCACACAAGGCTTTATTCTGCGTCTGAAGACCTCCATAACCTTTATGAAAAGTCGTAGATTTAATAAATACAGCTATTCTCATTTAAGAATTAATTCCTCCAGTTTCTTAATATTTTCATTTAAATTAAACCTTTGCAACACATAATTATATGCATTCTCACCAATATTTCTAGCAAAATCTTTATCCTGAAGAACCACTTGAATACCATCTGCTAGTTTTTCTGGATCTCTTTGAGGAACAACAACCCCTGTTTCATTATTTATAATTACTTCAGTTGTGCCTCCTGAGTCTGTAGCAACGATAGGAAGCTTAAATGCCGCTGCTTCAAGCAATACATTAGCAACCCCATCCATATCTCCACTACTTGTCTCTATGCTAGGAAATACATACACATCTGCTATTCTGTAATACTTTGAGGCTTCAGAAAAAGGAAGGCCTTGTCCATCCCCTAAAATCTCAATTTTATCCTCCAGTTTATACTTCTTAATCTGCATCAATATATTGTTATACAAAGGGCCTCCCGCAATAATCTTAATCTCGTGAGCTATTTTTCTGTCTCTTAGTATTTTTGATGCTTCTATAAGGTACTTGTAACCTTTCTTCTCAACAAACCTTCCTATAGAAAGTAAGACTGGCACCTCTTTTTTTACACTAATTTTAGGAACATCTCTATTTAGTTTCTTAAAATCTACTCCATGGTAAATTAGGAAAACATTATCAGGATTATCAATATTAGACATCCTAAGCAGATATTCATACGCATTTTTATTGCAAATTGTAATAAACTTGGATGATTTTATTTTTTCCTCAACATATTCTGCTTCTACAGTAATATCTTTGGCGTGAGCTGATATAGCAAGAGGAACTCCTAGAATCCTTGATGAAATTAAAGCAATAGTAGAGGGACTTGCCATAAAATGTGCAAATATTAAGTCCGGCTTGTACTCACTAAATATCTTTGTATACCCTAAAGCCTTAGCAAAAAGGTATATCTTACCAATAAACCCCTTTCCAGTATCTTGTAATTCATTAAATGCCTTAAGTACCTGCCTAAGTTTAGGTAAATACGTAATAAAGGAAGATATAAGTATGGAAACGGTTAATCTCTTGTAATGAGTTTTGTCCAACAGATTATCGGACACTTTTCCTGTACCTTTTTTCAGGGATATAATAACAACTTCAATAGCATCTCTTTCTACTAACTTAGAGATTTCTCTTTCAATAAAGGTTTCTGTTAATCTTGGAAATTCGGGAATAAATATTAATACCCGTTTTTTACCTTCCATTCTTTAATATTACACCAGGATGGCCGGTCGGTCTTTTATCTAAAAGCTCTAGACCGTTAGTTCGTTTTCCAACACAAAAGTATACAAAACCAAGAGATTCTACCTTTTCTGAATCTAAAAGGTTTCTTCCATCAAATATTGTTGAGGTTTTGAGCATTCCTTTTATTCTTCCTAAATCTAAAGAGGCAAACTCTGGCCACTCAGTAAGAATAACTAAGGAATCAGATCCTTCAATGGCCTCATATTTATCAAGGCAGTAAGTAATACCAGCATCTCCTAACTCCTTCTTTGCGTTATACATAGCCTCAGGATCATACACCCTTAAATTTGCACCGAATCCTCTTAAAAGCTTAGCTACCTTTATTGCTACAGATTCCCTAATATCATCTGTGTTTTGCTTAAAAGCAAGACCTAGTATTGCAAAGGTTTTTCCAGAAAGGTTCTTACCAAAGTATCTTGTGATTTTTGATACAAAATGATCTTTTTGCATTGAATTAACTTCCATTACTCCCCTTATAAGCTTAAAGTCATAGGCCTGGTCTGTTGATGTCTTGTATAAAGCTTCGACATCTTTAGGAAAGCAACTTCCCCCGTAACCAATACCTGCGTTTAGAAACCTGGGTCCAATTCTGTTATCAAGCCCCATTCCTTTTGCAACTACATTTACATTTGCATCCGCTCTTTCACAAAGCTGACCCATTTCATTAATAAATGAGATCTTTGTAGCAAGAAAGGCGTTTGAAGCATACTTAATCATTTCTGCTGATCTGAAATCGCATTCAACAATTGGCTTTCCCAAATGTTCATAAAGTCTTCTCATAACTGATAGCGCCCTTTCTGAGTCTGATCCAATAACAGTTCTATCTGGATCCATCATATCTTCAACAGAATATCCCTCTCTTAAAAACTCGGGATTAGAAACCACATCAAACTCTGTTTGAATTCTTAAATTTTCTTTAATAATTCTCTTGATCTTTTCATTTGTACCAACTGGTACAGTACTTTTAACAACAACCACCTTATAATCACCTAAATTCTGTCCAATCTCTTGAGACACCTTCCAAATTGCAGACAGATCAGCATGCCCCGTGTCACTTTCTGGAGTTCCTACGCATATAAAAACAATCTCAGCATCAGACATACCTTCTGATAGTGAGGTTGTAAAAGAAAGGTTTCCATTTTTTATATTTTTTAAGACAATTTCAGAAAGACCGGGTTCAAATATTGGCATTTCCCCACCCTTAATTCTTTCTATCTTTTCTACATCTATATCAACACCAATAATCCTATTTCCCCAATCCGAAAATATAGCTGCCCCAACTAAACCTACATATCCTGTTCCAACTACGCATATTTTCATCAATCTTCCTCCTTACGGCAGTTGCCGTATTAAATTAACTTACGTG
>JAHIRX010000003.1 GCA_018818485.1 Patescibacteria group bacterium | reverse complement strand
ATTTTGATGGCTTCCCAAATATCTTTCCAGTCCCTTCCCCCTGTAATAAAGTAGTCTTCTTCGTTAACAAAGCTTAAGCTGTTTTCTTCTAAGATCTGTCTTAGTGCTCTAAGAACTATTGGTTTAGTTTCCACAATTGTGCCATCTAGATCAAAAAGTGCTGTATTTTTTCCTTTGAAAATATTCTTATTCATTTCTACCACCAATCTACAGGCAACCTCTTACCCCTTTTAGACAAAATAATAATGTAAACAACCATTATTGGGCCGAAGAGTATATTTATTGGTACCCAGAGAATATTTCTTGGGGCTTTTGAGTATATGTATACGGTGTATATTGTTCCAAGTATCAAATATATAACTATTAAGAACTTTAAAACACTCATAATCAAATTCTACCATTATGCTACCATTTGAATATGGAAGAAATTGAACAAAGTAAAAATGTAAAATTTGAGTGCCCAAACTGTGGAGTAATTTCTCAAGATAAGGTTATTTTTTTATGTAATACTTGTGAACAAGAGAAATTAATATATAGGGAAGGGGTGTATATGTGTCCTTCTTGTTTAAAGCCAGGGGAAAACTTTGAATGTATGGACTGTGAATCAAAAGAAGTAAAGATGAGTCTCAAAGAGTAGTTATCTTTCTTCGTAATATCTTTTAAGTATTAAAGCCGCCGAGAGATGATCATTAGTCTTTCTGCTTCCCTGCGGAGTCCCAAGCGTTATAGCTCTATTTAGAGCTTCTTTGGAAGTTCCGAACTCATTTTGGAATTCGACAGGTTTTTTACTAAGTATTTTAAGTTTTTTAACAAACCTCCTTGTATTAAGAGACTGACTCGTATCCTTTTCTTCTGCTGTTAAAGGTAGGCCTACAACAAATTTACTCACTTTATTTTCTAGGGTGATTCTAATTATCTTATAAATAGCCTCATCGACATTTTTACCGGATATAATCTCCAAAGGAGTTACAAATCCATTTATACCAAGAGCAAGCCCTATATTGGCACTTCCATAATCAATCCCGATTATTTTAATAGCATTTTGTTCTTTTGGCATAACTCAGTTGATTTCAATACTTATGTTAATCTTTCCAACATTTTTAGGTACTTTTTGGAAAAATGGAATACTTGGAGATAGCTTAAACTCATAACTTTTGACATTTTTTACACTTCCAAGGATTTTTTCTACTTCCTTTGAACCCTTTCCTCGTAGCTGTTCTTTTAAAGACTCCTCTTTTATATCAGGAACAACTTGTGCCTTTAGGGTTACCTGAAGATCTGCCTCTGTAGAGGAGAGGATACTACTTGTGGAATTTCCTAATACCTCAATATTTACTTCTCTATCTTTTTCTGAAAGTATAAAACCCTCCGGTATAAGATCCTCTACCATCCCGTCCAAAAGATTATCTAGTTCTTCTTTTGAGTATACTAGGCCCTCTGCATACACAGATTGTGTTAAAGAAAGTTTGTCAGTTTCGTTATCTAACTCATAACTAAAAGACTCGTTTGTAACACTAGATTGAGTAGAGCCGTCAATAACGCTTTGCTTAGAGCTTGCTTGTTTTTTAATATCAGCTTCAGCAGAAGAGGTGGTTTCGGAGATTAACTGATCGGATAGGGTAGTTTTGTCCTCTTCTGAGACTATTTTTACAATTTCACTCATTCCACCATCAATATCTTCTTTGCTTTTTCCCTCCATCTCACTCTTTTTGTATTTTTCAAACTCTAAGTTACTATCCCCATCTATGTTATAGGATTCCCCAATATCTGAAGCTATTATTTCTACAGTTGCCTCACCTGGAATTAAAGCACTAGCTGGGTCTAGAGAATCCTCAGGAGCTCTCGCAGGAACTATGACTGAGTCTTTTAGGTAATAAACTAGGTCTGTGGACTTTCCCTTATACGAAAGTTCGTCTCCTTCATCAAGCTCTATTTCTGTATCTGTTTTGTTGTATACAGTGATTTCTCCCTGGGCCTTTTCGCCCACGAGTTTTTCACCTGTTGTATCAATTTCTTTGAAACCGTCCATAGATACTGAGAGAGTTTGTCCTTTTAGAATTTTTTGTTCAGAATCTGTTTCAGTATTGGCCTTCACTTTTATGGTAATACTTCTTGTTAAGGGCTGAGAGTGAACACTTATCTTTATATTGGCCTTAGGAAGTCTAAGACCAGCAAATACGTAGCCTAAGACAATCAAGAGAGGTAAGAGAACAACAAAGGTCCTACTTTTTCTAATATTAAACTTGGGAAGAGACATCTTAGGTATCCTAAACCCCTTCTTAGTAGAAGGCATCACAACCCCTGTTTCCAGAGCATCTATCTGGGCTGCTAGGTTTTCTTCTTCTGTAGGGAGAGAAGTGGTAAAGGTTTCTGCACCACCTTTTCCATTTAACATCGACAAGAGATTATTTCCTACATCACTTTCTGTACTCATCTGTATAGATATTTCTCTTTCCTCTGCGTATTTTTCTATTAACTTTAAATTAAGAATATTTTCAAAAAGAACTGACCCTTGTGGAATAACGATATCTATTCCAGAATCGTTAATATCCCTAATTTTACTAAGTGTTGTTATTACGTTGTCATGTATTTCAAGTTCTATTTTTGTCATTTTATTTAAAAAGCTCATCGTAAATTATTGATATCGCTGCTGTATTTATCCAATCAGGAGTTTGAGTTTTACCTGTAGAATCGCTAACATTTCCCATGTCTGTAAAAGTTAGTTTAGAGAATTCCGGAGGAGCTTTAAAAGCAATTGATTTCGTCCACGGTTCTTTAGTTAACGCTTCATAAACATCGGGTATTTCTACCCCATACCCAGTCAAAAATACCTTAGGTGCAAATGTTTTTACATCAGAAAACTCTTCAAAAAGGAGTGTTAGTCCTCCAAGCCAAACATCAAGTGTATCATTTATGCAGTTTCTAACAACCTCCGATTCACTTTCCGTGAGGTTTCCTAACATATAAACCTTTAGGACGTTCTCTGCTTCTTGTTTTGTTAGCCCCATTTTTTCGCTTATACCTTCGATAAAGTGTAAAAACCCTATATGGAGAGATTGGGTGGATATTATTCCTCCTCCAAATACTACAGCTACATCAGTTGCATCTTCAGAGGCGTTTATTAAAACGAAATCAAGAGGTTTACTAGGAGAATTTATTACCCACTGTGTTAAACCATAGGTTAAAGAACCAATTGCAAGTACCTTTAAACCTGCTTTTTGAGCAACGCTTTCTAAGATTTTTAGGTGAGAGGAAGGGGCAAAAGCATTAAACTGAGCAACCTCAAGTGTATTTCCTGACTGTCCTTTTAGTGAAGGTACTGACTGGTTATCAATTTTAAGGTAAATGTTTTTTGTAGTAATAGCCTTAAAGTCAGTATCAGGATCCCCCGTGATGTGTAAAGATTTGTTCCTTGCCTGAATACATGCGGCCTCGATTAGTTTTTCGTAAAGGGTATCTAATTCGTTCTCATCAATAATACCCCCGCCTCTTTTAGATCTTACCGTCGTAGTTATGCCAAGACACATTCCCCCATCCACACCAATAAGAGCATCTCTAATTTCTTCTTCTTGCTCACTGGTTGCTTGGGTAGAAGCTATCTTTAGTGCTTCAATAACTTCTTCTTTTTCAACTACAATTCCATTCCTAACACTCCCATACTCAAGGTTTTGAATTCCTGAGCCAATAATTCTAAAAGATTCCCCGTCTGAATATATTGCTAACACCCTTATATCTCTTGCGTTAATATTCACACAGAGGAATTTATCTAGTGCTTTTTGTGTTTTACCAAAGAAAGGCAGCTTAAACATTAATTTGATTATACAAGTAAGGGTTTTATGCTGCCAGGATTTAAAATGGAATCTTAGAAAGAGGGGAGGGTTGAATACTTGTACTTTCTTGTATTCTTTCTTCTATCATTTTCTCAACCTCTTCCACCGGAACACCATACTTTTCACGTGAGAGTTTTCTTATTTCATCAGCAACATCAGGGCTTTTCTCTACAGAGTTTATCTTGTCCCAGTCTACATTTATAGAAAAAGGTTCTGTGGGTTGGTTATTTACCAAAAGTCTAATATAAGCACTTCCTGTAGGTAGTTTTATAAGGTCTTGTTTTGTAAAATGAGGTTCAAACTGAGGTTCTAAGACTTCTGCATCTTCTGTTCCTACTCTAAATACACAGGTTGTTCCAACATTTCCAAACACAGCATCTTTTATGCTATCTGGAAGCTGGTCAATAAACTGATGACCAACAGTTAAGTTAAGTTTATATTTACGAGCTTCAGACAGTATTGTTGCAAAATCATCTGTTGCGAAGTTCTGAAACTCGTCAACATAAAGGTAGAAATCTGGAAATTCCTTTCGCAATTTATGTCTTTGGAGTGCTGCTGCAAGAATTCTAGGAACTAACAAAAGACCAATGAAGTTACTGTTTTCTTCACCCAACTTTCCCTTTGCTAAATCAACAAGAAGTATTTTCTTTTGTGCCATTAATTCAGCAATATTAAACGAAGATTTAGGTTGGCCAATAATGTTTCTCATTGTTTTGTCCGTTAAGAACCTATCGAATTTAGAAACAAAATATCCCATGGTCTCACTCTTTCTGCTAGCTGAAGTGTTTGCAACTTCGTCTGTCCAATACCTTTTGACAAGAGGGTCCGTAAGTTTATCAATGAATTTTTTAGAGTAACCCTCATCAATCAAAAGTCTTAATACATCTACCATAGTAGCTTCTGGATCAACCATTGCAGTGAGCATCACATTTCTTATGGCACGTTCTAGTAGGGGACCCATAATTCCTTGTTTGTTAGGATCATAAAGTTTGTATAACAGAGCAATAAAAGAGTTAATTAGGATATGTTTTTCCTCTTCTGTGTGGGCCTCAAGCATATTTATTCCCAGAGGCCTTTCAGTATCAGAAGCGTCAAATAAAATTACATCCTCTTTTCTCTCTGGAGGAATTGCCATTAAAATGTCATCTATGTCTGTGCCGTGCGGATCAATAAATGCAATTCCCTCACCATTTTTAATATCCTGGATGGCCATATATTTCATAAGTTCAGATTTTCCAGTACCGGTTTGACCGAGGATGTAAAAATGCCTAGTTCTGTCTTTTTCTTTGATAAATATCTCCCTTTTTACACCTCTAAATAGGCTGTCCCCTATGTATATGCCCTCATCAGGGGTTTCAGTAGGAGCCTGAGACCTTCTTGATCCAAGCCATAAAATGTTCGGGGTGCCTACATCTTTGTTTGGAAAGTGAAAGATAGTTGCTAACTCTATGTTATTTAAAACAGAAACATTAGAGTAT
>JAHIRX010000062.1 GCA_018818485.1 Patescibacteria group bacterium | reverse complement strand
ACGGTTCTCCAGCAAAAGATTCAGGTGTTTTATCTGGAGATAAGATCATAAAGATAAACGATGAGGGAACCATTGGCATTACTGTGACAGAGGCTGTATCAAAGATTAGAGGTCCTGCAGGAACGAAGATCACGCTCACCCTTCAACAAGGTGACAAGGATTCAAGGGAGGTAATAATAACAAGAGGATTAATTAAGATCTCCAGTGTTACGTGGGAAGACAAGGGTGATGGTACAGCATATATTAGAGTGTCTAGATTTGGAACTGAAACAAACGCAGAATGGGAAGAAGTTGTTTCTAAGGTAAATATAAATATGAAGGAGTTAGATGTAATAGTTCTTGATTTAAGAGGTAATCCAGGAGGCTATCTTGAATCATCAGTTTATTTAGCAGAAGAGTTTTTCTCAAATAAGCCTGTTTTGTATGAAGAAATGGCAACTGGTGAACAAATTCCTTTTGAAGCAAAAAGATTAGGTACCTTTGAGAATATTCCTGAAGTAATAGTGCTTGTGGATGGGGGTTCTGCTTCCGCATCTGAGATACTAGCTGCAGCCTTAAGAGAAAATATTGACGCAACTCTGATTGGTGTACAAACTTTTGGTAAAGGTACTATTCAGGAAGCAAAGGATTTTGAGGATGGTTCTGGAGTTCATATAACAATTGCTAAGTGGTTAACAAGTAAGAAGGAATGGGTACACGAAAAAGGTTTGGAACCAGATATCGTGGTTGAGATAACAGATGAGGATAGAGAAGCAGAAAGAGATACTCAATTAGAAAAAGCCCTTGAACTGGCTAAAGAAATTTAAATATTAGATACTTCCTCAAGCATTTTACTTATATCACCATTCATAACCCTTTCTATACTATGCCAAGATTTTTTTATTCTATGGTCAGTAATTCTATCTTGAGGAAAATTATATGTTCTAATCTTTTCAGACCTTTCTCCAGTACCTACTTGAGAAGATCTAAGTTCTGTAATATTTCCAACTTGTTGTTCTCTCATCTGAGTATAAAGTTTTGATTTTAAAATCTCTAAGGCTTTCTCTCTATTTCTACCTTGAAATCTTTCTTCTTGGCACTCAACAATTATTCCAGTTGGTTTATGAGTAAGTCTAACAGCAGTAGATACTTTATTAACATTCTGGCCACCCTTACCACCTGATCTGAAGAATTCCCACTCTAAATCATCAGGGTGAATTTCAATATCTATCTTTTTAAGCTTAGGTAAAACTGCGACAGTAGCTGTAGAAGTATGAATACGTCCATAGCTTTCTGTGGTAGGAACTCTTTGAACCCTGTGTACCCCAGACTCGTTTTTTAGTAGAGAGTAAATACCGTTACCTGTAACATCTGCAATTACTGTTTTTATTCCACCTACCAAGTTTTCGGATTTATATACTTCGGTTATCTTCCATTTTTTTGTTTCAAAAAATCTTTCATACATTCTATATAAATCTAGGGCAAAGAGCCCTGCCTCATCCCCACCAGTTCCTGATCTAATTTCGAGAATAACTTCGTTCTCATTAATATTAGATTCACTCTTATCCTCATCTTTAGAATCGTCAACCTCGGTTACCTGATTTGAGTTTAGAAGTATTTCTTTTTGTTTTTCTAGCTTCAGGATTTCTTCTTCAGATAGAAGTTTGAGTTCAGGATCAGTTTCACTTTCCAAAGTTCTTATTTCTTCATCTATCTTTTGAATTTCCTTTTGAATATAGTCAGGAGTATCCATATGTTTTAATTGTATATAATTTGAACGGGGAATCTACTCGGAAGCTTCTTTTTTAGCTTCTGCCTTTGCTTTGTTAAGCATATCCTTAAGGTTTAGTGGCTGTCCTTGATCAGTGACTTTCTTTTTACTTTGTCTTGCTTTATTAACCTGCTCTGCTTTTTTCATTTTTTCTTCGGATAATTTCTGTCTTTTTGTAAATTTATCTATTCTTCTTTCTGTATCTACAAATCTTCTTTGACCAGTATAAAAAGGATGGCACGCACTACATATCTCAACACTAATTTCGGGTAGAGTGGACATAGTTGTAAAAGTATTTCCGCAAGCACATTTAACAACGGTCTGCTTATTTAGTTGTGGATGCATATCCTTTTTCATGACGTTTGAAAGTATATCAAGAAATATATATGTACTCAAGCAATTCTAGGTTTCCTTTCGTTCTGCTATATAAACCCCTATACCTATAATTATTGCACCCATAACCATGAATTTGTTAGGGACCTCCCCCAGGAGTATATAAGCAAAGGGTATAGTAAATATTGATCCCAAGTATCCAAAGAAAGATATATCAGTAACTCTAATGTGTTCCAAAGCCCACTCATAGCACATATATGCAACAATGCTTGATAAAAGAGCCATGTACAAAAGTCCTAAGAGACCTCTATGATCAATAAATAATATGTCAAATTGTGTTAAAGAGTACACATTTTCTAGTAAGGCTAGGGGAATCAAAGTAAGAAGACCAATGTAGAAAGATATAGATGTAATTAATATGGGAGAGTATTTTTTAGTCATAGGTTTTAGGTGAATGAAGCTGAGGGCTTTTTTTAGAGAAGGTGAGTTTTCTCCCATACTCATCTTTGACCAAACTACAAAGGTAGTCCAGAAGAAGTGATAAAAAAGAATAATTAGGTTTCCAAGTATTCTGTGCTCAATAATAATTTTATCGTTACCAGAAAAAGCTGGCTCTAAAATTATTAAGATAGTTCCCAGTGAAGCCAGTACTAATCCTAGTTTCACCTTTGAATCAATTTTATCTTTATAGAAATAGTTGCCAGCAGCAACAGTCATAATTGAGCCCATAACTCCTATGATTGCTGCATCTAAAACTTTGGTGTAGTTAAGTCCAACAAAATATATTGCAAGAGCAGACTGTGAAAAAAGTCCAAGAAGAAAAAAGTTTAGATAATCTTTTTTACTTATCTTTGTCCTTTTAAGTTCAAAATATACGTAGGGTAGAAGTACTATACATACGATCAAGAACCTCAAGAATAAGAAGGTAAGGGGAGGTATAAACCTAAGTGTGTATTTAATAATAGGACCTGCCGCTCCCCAGATAAGGGTAGTAATGAGAATTGCTATATAGGGAAGTACAAAGTTACTAGGCAGTTTCTTTTTAGGCATTAAGATTATTCTATATTGGAAGAGAGTTTTTCGAAAGGAATAGTTTCCTGTTCACCAGTTTCCATGTTTTTTACGGTTATCATATTTTCTTTGATTTCTTTTTCACCAACTATTATCACATTACTAATGCCCATTTTATTTGCATATTTTAGTTGTTTATCTAGTTTTGTATCTTTTTCAAGCCATGTAGAAACATTTTTTCCTTCTGATCTGAGTTTATTTGCTATTTCTAATGTTTTTTCTAAGAATTTAGAATCCTCCGAAGGAAAGAGAGTGATAAGATAGTCTGTTTTGGTTTTAACATCGGGGCTTAAACCCCAAGCTTCTAGAAAGTCGGCAAGTGTGATATCTCCCATGGCGTAGCCTGTACCTGTCAATTTTTCACCTTTAAATATGGTAACTAAGTTATCATATCTCCCACCCCCTGCAATAGATCTAGTGTTTTCTGGATTTAGATCAAACACCTCGAAGACATTTCCTGTGTAATAATCAAGACCTCTCATGGTGGAAGGGTCGTATCTAACATACTTATCAATACCAATTTTCTTAATGAGCTCTAACAAATCAAGTATTTCTTTAGCGCCTTGAGAGTCTTTTAAACTTTCTACCATTGGCATAGGGTTTTCAACAAACTCTTCTAAGGAGTTAATTTGTTCGTTGGTAAGATTTGCGTCGTCTTTTAACCAAGCTCTAAATTCTTTATCATCAATTTTTGATTTTTTGTCTAAAGCTTTGTTAATAATTTTAATTTGATCTTTATCAAAACCAAACTTTTTGTATACAGAATCGGCTAATCTTCTGTTATTTATTCTGACCTCAAACATTTTCTCTTTAGCACCGAATTCTTTTAGGGTATCAACCATTGTAGATACAACTTCAAGATCAGCTTCAACACCCTCTACACCAAAAATATCTAAGTTTAATTGATAAAACTCTCTTCCCCTTCCTTTTTGGGGTTTTTCATATCTCCAGAAGTTTGCAATTGAGTACCATCTGATAGGGCGGGGGAGTTCATTAAATTTACCTGCGATCATTCTAGCAAGTGTAGGAGTCATCTCTGGTCTAATAGCTACTTTTCTATCACCCCTGTCTGTAAAAGAATAGAGTTGCTCATTCACAAGTTCTTCACCTGATTTGGCTGCATAAATATCAAAATTCTCAATAAATGGGCCATCATATTGTTCGTAACCATACCTATCACAGACCTTTTTCCAAGTATTGAATATGAAGTTTTGAAGATTCATATTCTCAGGATAAAAGTCTCTGGATCCTTTATATGGTTGTGTTGACAGTT
>JAHIRX010000061.1 GCA_018818485.1 Patescibacteria group bacterium | reverse complement strand
CTAGAAAATTTGCCTCTTTATAAGTGAATACTATCTCACCATTATTCTTGATTATCCAAATTTTTCGCTTGCCTTTTTTACCCCTGTTGAGATTCTCTACTTGCATTTTCGTTAATAAAATTCCATAAATTTGTGTCGATTTTCCCGTCAATGAAATGTATGCTTTTGATTTAAACAGGACCCGACCCTCACCTAAATAAATACCTAATTTTTTATTTAACATTTATATCTCCTTTTTATGTTGTTATTGCGAGTATTTTATCACACCATGTATAAGCAAATCAAGTGCTATAAGGTATACATACTATTAATGAGTACTAGATACCAGGATCTAATTGTAAGTGTATAATTTGTATATGTTTTAAGGGCCGTTGGCGTAGTTGGTAGCGCGCTTCCATGGCATGGAAGAGGTCACCGGTTCGAATCCGGTACGGTCCACCATGTTAGATCCTGTATAATTTTTTTATGAACGATGAATCCATTTCAGAGTCTTCTCAAGAACCAAGAGAGAACGATTCAGAAGATAGGTTTGGTGAAATTCAGTATCACCCTATTTATCAAAATCCCATGAACAAGGACATTACTCTATCTATTCTCGAAAAAGAGAGGAGTATTTTACCTGTCAAAATTCCACCATTAGGGTCCTCCCAGATAGAGGATTATATTGTAGATAAAGTTGTAAATAAAGGGTTAGAGGAAGATGAAATAGTTGATGTTTTTTTCAAAGAAGGTATGGAAGGAAAGGTACTAGATTACTTAAAAGAAATAGAGCAAATCTCTGAAAAGCTGGATTGGACAGAAATTATATGTTCAAAAGATGTTCGGGATATTAAAGGAAAAGTAGTTGAAGAAATGAAAGATTTAGGTTTTTCGGATAAGGATTGTTCTTATATCAATTCTTTAGAAGTAGAGGTTAGGGACAGCAGTGGGGTATCTTCTACAACACAAGAGGGTGTTTATGTGAATAAATACCAGGCAGTAAGAAAGGCGATAGATATGCTGTCTTTTTATAGGGATAATCAGTATGAACCAAAAGAGATCACAAGGGTACTTATGCTAAATGTAGTTGCCCACGAGATAGGACATAAGATAGAGAATTTAAAAAACTACACTAATTACATACCTGAAGAAGAGGGTTGGGATAGTAACGATCATTTTTTTGAGAGCAAAAGCGAGCGTTTTGCTGAGTATTGGGCGCATTTCGGTGGGAGGAATAACGAAAGTTATTCAGATATTGTTAGAAGAGATCATTTGATGCATATTGCAAAAACTTTTCAGATTTGGTCGGATTTAGAGTCGCATAGTGAGAAGGGCAAAAACAAAGCAAGTATTTTGACCACACTTGATAAAATAAATATTAGAGCTAATACTAAGGGGTTTAAATCCTTTATTTTTGCTAGGAGAGTCAGTTATGCTGAGGGGAGACAGGAGTTTTATGCCCTTCCTTATAGTAGAGAAGTTATAAAGAAATCAATTCAAGACTCAGAAAAACCCCCACTCAAAGAGTAGGGATTTTTCTTTATTTCTATTCAGTTTTACTATTCAGCTTCAGGGTTCTCAGGTGCCTGTTTTTCTTCTTGTTTAGGTAGTACTTCTGTATCTATATTTTTCTCTGGAGGTGTTTCTTCACCAATGTTTTCTAGAGGTTCCTGTGGAGGAGTCTCCTCCTCTTGATCAACACCAGCAAGTTCTTCTACAGTAGGCTTTTCTTCTTGAGCTCCAGCAGCTCCAGGGATACTTTCTAGTGATGCAAGTTGTGCCACTACGATTTCATAGTCTGGACTACCTTCTGGGACTAGTAATCTGGTAATTTCTAGTTCTCTCCTAGCATTTTCCAGATCTTGAAGATTAATCAAAGCCATTGCAAAGTTATAGTGGGCATTTGCATAGTCTTGTTTTAAGTTAATAGCTTGTCTGAATTGATTAGCAGCAGATAGGAAGTCTCCTTGTGCGTAGAATATTCCTCCTAGATCAACCCTTAACCTTGGGTTTGTTGGGTCTAGTTGAATTGCTGTGTTGTAGCTGTTTATAGCCCACTCTCCTGCATTTTGTGCAACATTTAGCATTGCTCTATAGATTACTGCTCTTGTTTCCCAGTTTCTTGCATTTAGTGGGTTAAGAGTCTCACTTGCTATCCTTGCGTTTCTAATTGCTTGGGAAAGAAGCGTTTGGATAGTTTGTTTTTCTGCATCTGTTAAGTCTTGTTTTGAGGCCAGTGTATTAGCAAGAGCTAGGTTTGTTCTTGCATATGATGTGTAGTAGTAATCTCTTTTTGGATTATTATTTATTGCTAGAGACTGGAAGTTGTATGCACCACCACCATCATTTGCTATTGTTGCAATTATTGACTTTCTCATATAGTACTCTGCAACATAGTTTTTGTATGTTAGAAACCCAAGATACCCAGCAATTGCAAACAATGGAAGACTAAGTACGTACTTAAAGTAGTCACTATTTATGACTTTTGTTTCTTCAGCACCAAGGTATGTAAGGCCTCCTTGTAAGGCTACTGCTACGATCTCGACATATCTTAGTTGGTTGTTTACAGAAAGGTGACTTGCCACGACAAGTGCAAGACTAAAGAAAACCAAGAATATATTAAGTACAGTTGGGAAGGTAAACAAAGAAGCAGCAAGTACGGTTAAAAGCAGTGTAATAGCTATCTTTGATACACCAGACTCATCCTGTAACTTTGACGTTGAATGGGCAAAAGACACCATCTTCCATCCAAAAAATATTGCGACCGCAAGTCCAATTATTCCTAAAGTTGTTAGCACCTCAAACACACTGTTAAATGGCAAGTTGAATTGAACATTCCAGAAAGGGGATGCGTTTAGACTTAGAGGTCTATATCTGGAAAAGTTTACATAGAAAGTTCCAGGCCCAGTTGCTAAAAGTGGAAAGTCTCTAATTGTTGAGGTCGAAACTGCCCAGGTTTCTCTAAGAGATAGCACCAAGTCTGATCTAAAATTTGGGTT
>JAHIRX010000060.1 GCA_018818485.1 Patescibacteria group bacterium | reverse complement strand
GTAAATGATAAGGAAGTGAAAACCCCATCACAACAATTAAAGCCAGGTGATATAATAAAGCCCGTCAGTTTTGAAAAGCTTCAGCTAAAAGAGGGGTTTGTACTGCCCGAATGGATTAGTGCAAATGTTAAAGAGAAGTATGTAAAATATTTAAGGTTACCCACACCGGGTGACCTTCAGGAAAGAATAGATGTTCAATCTATAATTGAGTTCTATTCTAGATAAATTTTTAAGGAGGATTTTATGGAAGTTACAAAAGAAAATTTAAAAGTTAAAGAAGTAGAAGAAAAAGGAAATAAAGGAACGTATTCATTTGAGCCTTTACCAACAGGTTTTGGTTATACGCTTGGCAACGCCCTAAGAAGGGTACTTTTAACAAGTATTGAGGGTGCGGCGATTACCCAAATTAAAATACCTAGTGTAAGCCATCAGTTTACGAGTATCCCTGGAATTAAAGAGGACGTAGTGGAACTAACACTTAATCTTAAAAAGGTTAGGTTTAAGATTCACTCTAATGCCCCTGTTATTGCTACCATTGAGAAAAAAGGTGGTGGTAAGGTCACAGCTAAGGATATTGAAGTTCCTGGAGAACTTGAGGTAATGAACAAAGATCAACACATAGCAACACTTGCCGATTCAAAATCTAATCTTGAGATTGAACTTATTGTTGAACCAGGTATTGGATACTCCCCTATGGAAGAGCGACAAACACCAAAAGTAGGTGTAATAGTTCTAGATGCCTTGTTTTCACCTGTTCTAAATGCAAACTATCAGGTAGAACCAACTAGGTTTGGGGGAAGAACTGATCTTGACAAGATAATTATTGAAATTGAGACAGACGGAAGTGTTACTCCTAAGGAAGCTATAGTAAAGGCTTCACAAATTCTCAAAAACTACTACAGTACATTTGAGATTTGGCAAACTGAGCCTGAAGAAGAAGAAAAAAGAGAAGTTAAAAAGATAAAATTGTCAGAAGATATCTCTGTAGATGAACTTCCACTTCAAACCAGGACTGTAAATGCTCTTAAAAAGAGTGGTATAGAAACACTACACCAACTTGCAGAAAAATCAGATGAGGAACTTGCAGATATTAAAAATGTTGGTGAAAAATCACTGACTGAGGTTAAAGAACTTTTGGAAAAAGAGGGTTTAAGAAAGTAAGAATTTGTAATGAGACATAGGGTTGTAAAAAATACATTAGGAAGAGACAAAGAACATAGAAAAGCCCTTATGTCTAACCTTTCATCCCAGCTTATTGAACACGAGAAAATTAATACAACCTTACCAAAAGCTAAAGCCTTAAGACCATTTGTTGAAAAGCTTATCACCAAAGCAATAAAACCTCATAAAGGTGGGGATAAAATAGATAAGTTTAACACTGTTAAAGACCTTAGAAAATATCTTAGAAACGAAGAAGCAATTAGAAAATTAATTGAAGAGGTTGCTCCAAGATTTCTTGATAGAGACGGTGGATACACAAGAATAATAAAAACCGGAGAAAGGGATGGGGATAAAGCCCCCATGGCAAGAATTGAGCTGGTAAAAGGTAACGAGGTTAAAAAAGAAACAAAGAAAGTTGTTCCTTCCAAGAAAAAGGCTAGCAAAGATGAGAAATAATACAACCGTACCAAAACTAAAAGATAGGCAAGCTAGCTGGCACCTAATTGATGCTGGTGGAAAAGTATTAGGAAAAGTCTCAACAGAGATTGCAAGTCTTCTAATTGGCAAAGACAAGATAGAACAAGTTTCCAACCAAAACTGGGGAGACAAGGTAGTTGTTATTAATGCCGAAAACGTTGCAGTTACTGGTAAGAAACTAAAAGATAAGCTTTACCACAGATACACTGGTTATCCAGGAGGTATAAGAACAGAGACATTAGAAAGTTTGAAGAAAAGAAGACCTACTGAAGTTATTAGAAGAGCTGTAAAAAGAATGTTACCTGACAATAAATTAACAAAAGAAAGAATGGCTAATTTGTATATTTATGTAGGGGAAAAACACCCTCATGAGGCACAGTTAAGTTCCAAGAAAGAAGATGCCAAAGGAAAATAATAAAAATACAACTGAAGAGATAAAGGTGGAAGACCCTAAAAAGAAGAAACCACTTAAAAAAGGTTTTATCTCAGGTACAGGAAGGCGAAAAACTGCTACAGCTAGTGTATTTTTATGGCAATCAAAGGGTGATTTTATTGTTAATGATAAACCAATAAAAGAATATTTTCCCTCAGAAGTAGACCAGCTTGAATGGGTTAGACCATTTCACAGTGTTGGAATAGCCCATCCCGAAGCTAAGTTTTCTGCAAGCATAAAGGTAGCGGGGTCCGGAAAAACAGGCCAGCTTGGTGCTGTTATGCATGGGATATCAAGAGCTTTAGCAAAGATTAGTGAAGAAAATCAAATAGCTTTAAGAAAAGACGGGTTACTCACAAGAGACTCAAGAATGGTAGAAAGAAAGAAGTACTTCCTCCACAAAGCTAGAAAAAGACCTCAATACTCTAAAAGATAACTTAATTTTTTATCAATATATCTTCTATTTCCGTTAGAGAGTTTTTTATTTGTTGTATTTTAAGCT
>JAHIRX010000059.1 GCA_018818485.1 Patescibacteria group bacterium | reverse complement strand
TTTCTCGTATTGATCTTAAAGGTATTGTGGAAAGCTTGTTTGAACAAGCTGGGATTTATGATTATGAAGATTTTGAGATAAGAGACTTTGGAAATGATAAGTTAGGTGTTGAGATTGATTTTGAAAAATTATTTAAAAAAGCTACTAAAGCAAAGGTTTATATCCCTATAACTACATTTAACTCAATAAAAGAAGATCTAACATTTGAAGTTCCAGAAGGCGTTATCTATCCAGAGATTGAAAAGATTATAAAAGAAACAGATGAGAGGGTTATCAACTTAACATTTAAAGATATCTACAATAATGCACTTACCTTCTCTATTGAATACTTATCAAAAGAAAGACAAATTTCATCTGAGGATACGAAAGAAATTAGAGAACATATATTTGAAAGACTCACTCCCCTAGGAGTTAAGTTAAAAGGTTAATTTTTCCTATGCATAAACTTGAAGATTTTGGAGTAACAAAACATATTGGATACTTAGATAATGGTGTAAGGGTTATCCTTTTTTACAAACCTAACTCGCCTATTGCCACAGACGTATTGTACCTAACTGGGTCAAGATACGACCCGGTAGGAAAAGAAGGACTTTCACACTTTTTGGAGCATATTATTTTTAAAAAAACTAAAAAGTTTGCTTCCCAGACTGAAGCTTTTAAATATCTTGAAGAAATAGGGGGAATACCCAACGCTTTTACTTGGATTGAGGCATTAGGGCTTGATATAAACATAGCTTTAGAGAGTGACTACCCTAAGCTAGTTACTTTTATTGATGAAGTAATAAACAACACAGCTTTTGAGAATGAGCATGTTGAAAAAGAGAGGGAGATTATTTTGGATGAGAAAAGGAGATATGAATCTAGCCCGGAAATGTACCTTGAATTTTTATCTGATGAGTTATTTTTTCAAAATACAGATATTGCAAAAAGTACAATCGGATCAGAAGAATCTTTGAGGTCAATTTCTTGGAAGGATTTAAGAGAAGCTTTTGAAAAGAATCTTAATCCAAAAGATGCTGTCATAATAGTTTCCGGAGATATTAAGATGGATACTCTTCTTTCTAGTTTTAATAAGATATTTCCAAAAGTTTCTGAAAAAAATCCTATAACAAAAGATATTAACGACCTTCCCATAACAAGAGACACAGGCACGCTGATAAAAAGGTTTAAAGACACACCACAAGTTTACTTAAAGTATGGATTTAGAACATGTTCTAGGTTTGATGATGACACATATGTTTTATCTTTAATAGCTACTGCTCTTGGTGAAGGGGCTTCTTCGTCTCTTTTTACTAAACTAAGACAAGAAAATGGTTTAGTTTATGGTGTAAGTGCAGATATTGTTGGTACAAGAGACGCTGGGTCTTGGTGTATTTCTACGGCAACTTTAAAAAATAATGTTCAAAAGTTATTAGATATTGTCTCTGATGAGTTTGGAAGGGTTTATAACGGAGAACTTACTAAATCTGAGATTGAACTTGCAAAAAATAAATTAATAAAGTCCCAGATTATCAAACTACAAACAACTTACCAATGGGTGGGTGCTCATGCCCTAAATGTTCTTTATTGGGGTGAGGATTTTCCAACAGTAATAGATTACTTAAATATATTTGAAAAAATAAATCTCGAAGATATAAAAAGAGTTGGAAAGAAATACTTTAAACCAGAAACATGGTATTTAGCAATGTGTGGGGATATTGACGAGAAAGATGTGATCGTTAACTATTAATGTTTTTTTGAGCGAAATTAAAGGTTTTTCTTTACTTTCTCAACGATTTCCTTGAAACCTTCGGGGTCATTAAGAGCTATTTCTGAAAGCATTTTTCTATTTAAATCTATCTTAGATTTCTTTAATCCTGCAATAAATCTAGAGTATTGTATTTCAAAAGGAGTAAGTGCTGCATTTAATCTTTTAATCCAAAGCCTTCTAATATCTCTTTTTCTTATCTTTCTTCCTGCAAAAGCGTGTTCCCCAGCTCTAATAGTTGCTTCTTTTGCTCTTTTATACAGCTTACTTCGGCTCCCTCTGTAGCCTTTTGCTAGTTTTAATATTTTTTTATGTCTTTTGTGTGCGGATGGCCCGCCTTTTACTCTTGGCATATTTATATGTTCTTTCCATGAGTTCCTAGCAGTTTTCTAAATATCTTTTTATGTCCTGCATTTTCTTGAAGTAACCTTTTAGACTTTCTAGTTTTGTTAGGACCGCTTTTCTTTTGCTTTAGATGTCCCATACTAACTTGTTTTTTAACAATCTTTCCACCTTTTGATATTTTTACTCTTTTAAAGAGTGTTTTTTTAGTTTTTAGTTTCTTTTTACCCATATTACTTTGGTGAAAACATAGCCCAAACCATGTTTCCTAGTCTCTTAGGAGGAGATTCTATCTTAGCTACATCTTCGTATCCTTTTTCAAATAATTTTATCTTGTCAAAAGCAACCTCAGGGTGCATTTGTGCACGTCCTCTCATCTTTACAGTTATCTTTACCTTGTTTCCCTCTTCCAAAAAGCCTCTACCCCTGTTAATAAATCTCTGAATGTCTCCTTGATCGGTTGTTGGTCCCATTCTAAACTCTTTTATATCTATCTTTTTACTCTTTGCTTTGGCCCCACTTTGCTTTTTTCTCTCTTCGTACAAAAATTTGCTGAAATCAACTATCTTTGCAACCGGAGGTACCGCATTTGGTACTACTAAAAGCAAATCCCTATCTGTTTCGTGAGCTTTTTTTATGGCCTCATGGGTTTTCATTACTCCCAGATTTTCACCCTCAGAAGTAATTACCCTTACCTCACTAACTTTTATTTGATGGTTTATTATATGCCGGCTCTTAGTCGTAATTTTTCCTCCATAAACCTTGATAACTTACCATAACTCCAAAGACTTGGTCAACTCTATATTTTTAACCTTTTCAATAAATTTATCAACTTTAATAGCACCTTTATCTTCTTCAGTTCTT
>JAHIRX010000002.1 GCA_018818485.1 Patescibacteria group bacterium | reverse complement strand
TTCTCTAAGTACGATTCTTTTAGTACCTCTGACGGGTTTGGAAGAACAAGTAACTCCCCCGATGCTGACCCACTTGTACTAACAGCAAATAATAGATCTCTAACTTGGGTTTCTATTAAAACAGACGCGGCCGGTACCTCATCATGAATAGTTCCCCAAACACCAGATAGTAATACATATCTTTTTTCCTCTTCCCAGTATATAAATCCACCTTCATCAAGCTTCCATAAAGTACCATTGTATGGTGCTTTTATCTTTTCTTTACCTACCCTTCCGATAAGTATTCCTGCCCTGTAATATTTAGACTTGTCTCTAAACTTTTCTGGTTTAAAGCCTTTTGGTAACTTAAGTTCATTTTGAACATACATACACTCCCCTAACCTGTCGAAGGGCTCTACCTTACTTCCTTTTTTAACCTTTAGAGAACCTTCCTTAGGTAAAGCTCTCTCAATAAAGATCTTCTTTGTTTCTGTAATTTTTCTGACTACTGGTACTATCATTATTTATTTACTAAAACCCTATCGACCTGTTTGAGAAGGTCATTAAATAACTTAACATCAGTATAGATACTCCCCTTATGTTCTCTGGTATCAAAGATTAGCCCCAGCGTTCCTCCTAATACCTTAACTTCCCTACTTCCTAAATCTGTACTTTTAACTGAAAGTTTGACTTCAGACTCAGAATTAAGAGGCATAACATAAATATGGTCTTTTTTAACTTCAAAAAACTGGTCATCTCCAACACCTGTACTTAAAAGGCATTCCACACTACCAGTCGTATTAATAAAGGTTCCAACCCTACTTGTGTAAGAAAGGGTATCAAACTCCCTATCTAATAAATTGATAAGAGATACCTTGTTGTTACCATCCAAATACAAATTATAGATACCCGCTGATTTAATTAGTTCCATCATCAAAATATAGTTAAGACCTTTATCAGTAACATTTTGAGCAAACCTATCACCAGTAAAAACAACAGGGGTATCAGAACTAATAGTTAACCCGTTGGGGACTTTACCAGAAATATTCTCATCCAAATTTGCTTGATCTGAAAGATCAGAAGGAACTACTTGAGGAAATATAGCTAAGTTTGAAAAGAAGTTCGGCTCAATATCATCTTTTGATTTCCTATCGGTAAAATCAGAATACGAGCTAATAATATCCTTTGTTATTAAAGAGGAGTCTGCGATAAATACTGGATAGAACTTATCGGAAGAAGATATTGTATCTACTACACTACAGGAAACGTTAGGCCCAAATGCAAAGTCCGGAGGTTCAAAAAAACCACATACAGATACATCACAAGAACCAAGAGATATATTTCTTTCTCTTAGTATTGTTTCTATTAGATACCTATAAAACTGGGATTCACTGCACTGATTAGAAAAAAGTCCTTTTGAATATACATATGGAAACTTAACAAACTCAATGTCTTGTCCGTTTCTAATTAAAAAACTTGAGACTGACGTCCCAAAATAGGCAGTTAACGTGGGCATGAATATATGATAGCAGAAAAGTTAAATAGTGTGTCTGTCTGTGTAGTGTAAAAGCCCCATTAATCGAGCTTTTTTAATTTCTTTTGCCAGAAGCCTTTGGTTTTTGGCAGTAAGACCGGTGTATTTCTTAGGTAATATCTTACCTCTATCGTTAATAAATCTTCTTAGTACCAAAACTTCCTTGTAATCAGGCTCGGTACCTGTTTTTGTAAAATAACAGGCTTTTGGTTTAAATATCTTTCTTCTTGTTGTAATTTTTTTCTTTTTTGGTCTCGGCATATTTCATAAAAACTTACCCTACACCCCGAAGGTGTAGGGATCAGTTTAATTATTTCTTCTTTTTCTTATCTTTCTTGTCCTCTTCAGGTTTCTCACTTCCCGTATCAAGGTCGCCTAAATCATCAAGATCAATTTCATCAAGGTTAATCTCCTCGTCACCAGATACTTCGTCAGCACCTGTGTTATCTTCCAACTCTTCACCATCAAAATCTTCACTACTTGAAGAGCTGCTCTTATACCCTTTTGGTGTAAGGATAATCATGTCATCAATAACAGTCTCAGTCTTATACCTTTTCTTTCCATCAGTGTCTTCCCAATCTCTAGTCTGAAGTCTTCCCTCAACATAGACTCTCATTCCTTTTTTAAGAAGTTCTCCACAGATTTCTGCAAGTTTATTCCAAGATACAACGTTATGGAAATCAACAGATTGCTTTTTTTCTCCTTGTGAAACCCACTCCCTATTTGTGGCTACCACAAAACTTGATACGGCGTTACCTTGAGGTGTAAACCTCAATTCTGGATCCCTTGTAAGGTTACCTATAAGCATTACCTTGTTTAGGTTTCTTGTTGCCATAGTCTTACTTTTCCTCCTTAGCTCTTTTTTGAGCCGAAATTAGATACCTTACTAAACCACTTTCTAAGTTTAGCTTTGTTTTTAGTTGATTAATGTTAGAAGGCTCAATGTCAAACACAAACACATCATAAAAGCCCTCTGTGTCGTGCTTTATTTCATAGGCAAATCTTCTTTTGCCCCA
The DNA here is from genome assembly GCA_018818485.1 of Patescibacteria group bacterium. Lineage (GTDB taxonomy): Bacteria > Patescibacteriota > WWE3 > UBA101185 > UBA10185 > JAHIRX01. Next base: position 8,377 of record JAHIRX010000002.1, on the reverse strand, counting down.
AAAATTATTTTCTATAACAGATCCTTCAAGTGATGTAATAAGCTCGGAAACTTTCTTTGATAGATCCTTTGCCTTGCCTTCACCGAGATCAGCCTTATATATTGTCATTATCTCGTATTTCATAGTTCTCGTAACCAAGTAGCGACTAAATTATATCTTAGTTTTTCTTGGTGTCTACATCTTTAACTCTATTTAAAATAGACGTAGGAATGGTATCAAAATCAGGGAAAAATTCAAGGTTTAAACATTGAATCTAAATAAAACTACATCCCCATCCTTCATAATATATTCTTTTCCTTCTAACCTTACCAAACCCTTTTCTTTAGCCTTTTTAACACTCTCAAATGCTTTCAGATCAGCAAAGTTAATAACCTCTGCAGAGATAAATCCTCGTTGAAAGTCAGTATGAATGACTCCAGCAGCCTCATATGCTGTAGACCTCTTACCTATTGTCCACGCCCTAACTTCTTTAGGTCCAATACTAAAAAAGGTATGAAGTCCTAAGATCTCGTAACTCTTTCTTATCAGCTTGTCTAGACCAGAATATTCAACCCCTAGCTCAGAAAGATAGTTTTTTTGCTCCTTTTCATCAAAATCAGCAAGATCTGCCTCAAGTTTTGCACAAATATAAATGTTGTCATTGTCTGATTTCAAGTCATTCTGTACATCTTTATTACCCAACTTATTTTCCGAAACGTTAAAAACATAGATTATAGGTTTTAAACTTAATAAATTTAAATCTTTTGATAATTTTTTCTCTTCTTCAGAAAGACTAACCTCCCCCACTGTCTTACCATCATTTAGTTCTTTTAATATTTTCTCTGCAACAGGCAGCTGTAACTTAACTTCCTTGGAAGAGACACCACGAGCGTCCTTTTTAAGTTTAGAGATTAATCCCCCCAACACCTGGACGTCAGCAAGAGCAAGCTCTGTATTAATAATTTCTCTATCAGTCTCTGGATCAACTGATCCAGCTCTTGAAACATTTGGATCATCAAAATCACGTAACACATGAGCAATGGCATTAACTTCACGAATATGACCTAAGAATTCATTTCCAAGTCCTTCTCCTTGAGAGGCACCTTTAACAAGACCTGCAATATCATAAAACTTAACAACTGCTGGAGTGTATTTCTCAGGAGGTTTTCTAAAATCATTTTCAACTACTTTAACTAGAGTTTCTAACCTGTTATCAGGTACATCCACCATACCTACATTTGGCTTTATGGTAGCAAAAGGATAATTTGCAGCCAATGCTGCTTGTCTTTTAAGAAGTGCATTAAATAGTGTTGATTTACCAACGTTAGGTAACCCAACAATTCCTATAGAAAGCATGAGGTGATTATAAACTAAAATGAAAAACAAAAAAACGTTACCCTTCCAATGAGATGATATTATTAATGTAATGCTTGATACCATTGAATCATTGATTGAGGAAGATTCCCCAAAATCTTATCCAGAAGTATCAGAACCCATGCAAGAGAGTATTGATACTGAAGAAGATATAAAAACTGCAATATTGAGAAAGGCCTTAGAAACCAGGGAAAAATCAGGAGCTAGTAAACTAGCTCTTTATACTGCATGTAATAGCCTTACTGTTGATAGCTTGGTACACCTAAATCTTGAGGCTCTAAAGTCAGAGGAAGCCGCAGAGAAACTAACAGAAGAAGTAAACAGGTTTACTAGAGTAGTAAAGGTATACAACGAGGGAATGGGTAACAGATGGGAAGATATTAAGAATGGATTATTTGCTGAAGCGGCAGTAGCGATTTCTTTGAAACAACTAGGATTCGAGGTATATTTACCAGACTTTGAAGATGATACAGTAGGCAACATTGATTTAGTAGTAAAAGATCCTAATGAGACTCAGGTACCTTATGTTTTGCCTATACAGGTGAAAAGTAGCTCAAACATTAAAAGCGTGGTTGTGGGCAGAATAGATAACAAAGATTTTACTATTCTAGAAGATATTGAGTCCAAGTGGGATTTTGGAAAACCTCACCAAAACAATAACTCAGCAGAAAGGTTAGAAAAGCTTCAAAAGAAACTTGCACATACGTCTTATAGTATGCTAGAATACTTAGCTTCCTTGAAAAATAAGACAACTAAAAGAATAATTCCAATTGCAGTTATTGTACCTGGAGGAGAAGGAAGTGAAAATCCAATGTTCAGCATGCGAACAGCTACTCCAGTAGGCAAAACTTTCGAAGAAGGAAGTTTTGCCAGCGAAATATACGATCAACTAGAAAAAATAATTTATAAAGAGGAGGGTGTTAATGAGTAAGGATATTTTCGATACCAAAACAAAGATAGGAAAAGTACCACAGCTCGCCTGTATGCAAGCACAAAAAATTATAAATGGTGAGGTTGAGGCCAATAGTCTCAACAAAGCAGCTGCAGAATTACATGTACTTACATGTGATGTTTGTATACAGAGTACTGCTCAAGACAAAAAAGACGTAGAGATTTAAAATGAATTCTGCGTCTTTTTTAATTCATAAAAACCCGCTAATATATACGTAATGCCTAAGAAACTGCTCAAAACAATTGGTTTCACTGTTATATCCATTCTTTTTTCTATAAAATCTTTTGCAGGTACTACCCCACCTGTAACAACTATTATAAAAAGTCCCTCATCACCCAATGGTAAAAATAGTTGGTACGTCTCACCAGTAACTTATACACTTAAGGCAACTGATCTAGAAAGTGGAGTTAAAGAAATAAACTACAGAATAGATGGGGGTTTGTGGGTAAAAAAGAGCTTTGGAGATACCCTAAATCTAGCTCCTAACCCATCTTTTGAAACTACCGATGCTGCTTCTCCAATAAACACAGCCTCTTGGAAACCAAATCTAACCGATGCTGACACTACCTACTCAAGAGACACTATTAACTACATGGCGGGTTTTAGTACTACATCTATAAAAATACAGTCTACTGGTAGCGTGTGGCATGCAATAAATCATATTGATAACTTTGCTGCTTCTACTCCGTATAACAATATGAATGCCTCAGTATGGGTAAAAACAGAAAACGCAAACAGTGCTTTCTTTAGAATATATGCTGTGGAAGAAGACGAGTTTGGTGTAAAAACATACACTCAAATCGCTCAAAGTAGTGACATTTCAGGTACTAATGCTTGGACACAGCTTTCATCTAATTTTATTGTCAATGTAGACGATGCAATAGGTGTTTATATAGAGATAGGTCTTTTAGGAATAGGGTCTATGTGGATTGATGCAGTGAACATAAACAATAACACCGTATCCTCATCTACCTCATTCTCCATTGCATCTGACGGTTACCATACCGTTGACTACTACAGTGTGGATAGGGCTGGAAATATAGAGATTACAAAATCTGACAGTATAAAAATTGACCAGACTCCTCCTGGAAACTGGCAAGATTCTGGAGCAATAAGAGGATTTTTTGGTTCCGATCACGAAGTGTATGTTTATACAAATGTTTCTGACGCCACATCCGGGCTATCTACATTTACAGATAAATTTCAGTACACTACAAGCAGAAACGTAGGATTTGGCGTCTTTGATAATCTTTTGGGATGTAATAGTACGTGGCTTCTAAACCAATGGAAACCTTTAATTAGTCCTCCATTTTTTCCAGGTGTAAAAAGTGCCTACCTTTTAACACCTAAGGTAGACTTTTGTGATAGTAACTGGAAAATATGTAAGATAGTAAGATTTTACGCTGAAGATATGGCAGGCAACTTTAATTCTAAAGACATGTGCATTAATGGGCCCTGGATTAGAATAACAGGAAAAGGAATTGTTAGAGCTAATAATGATATTGATATGATTGCTGAGGCGTATGGTGATAATAGTGATGGAATGATAGAAATCAGTAGATCCACAATTAACTTCTTTTCTACATCAAGTGATTTAGTAACAATAAATACCCCACCCCCACCAGACTACAATTATTCAAAGTTTTTTGACCTAGCTCCAAATGATAAAACTGTTATCACTGGTGGAAGTCTAAGGACAAACTCAGGTACTTACATCTCAAATGGAAATTACGAAATACTAAACAACACCACACCAAGCAACTATGGCACTACAACATTCGATCAGGTAGTTTTTATAGACGGTAACTTAAGAATTTCAAATAATATTCAAACGAGCAACGCCTCTGCAGCACTATTTATAGTAAGTGGAAATGTAGAAATAGCAAAAAGGGTAGATAAGGTTGGAATTGCAATCATAGCTGATGGGGATTTCTATACAGCTTACGATATAAACGAAGGTGAGGCATCAAAAACCTTGGTTTTAAATGGATTCTACATTGCAAATGAGTTTATTTTTAGAAGAACACTACAAGGAACTCAAAATGATAAGGATCCTGCTGAAGATTTCATATTTGAACCAAAATATCTAACTAAGCTTAGAGACTACATTGGAATAAATACTGTAAAATGGTTATCCACGGAGTAAGTTAAAGCCTCTTCTTTATCTTGTACTTATTATCCTCTACATCTTCTAACACATAGCCTAGTTCACTTATCTGCTTCCTAATTACATCGGCCTTGTCCCAAATACCATTTTTTCTATACTCCATTCTCATCTTGGCTAAGTTCTCCACTTCTTCTGGAACTTCGTAGCCAATATGTTCTTGAATATCTAGACCCAGCACCTCATCCATTTTCATAAATGTATTTAACCTAGAGGCTTCTGATAAACTACTCTTTAAAAGCTCCCACACTATAGCTAAAGCTTCAGGCAAGTTTAGGTCGTCACCAATCTTATCTTTAAATCTCTTCAAGTATTTTTCAGACACTTCAGCTTCTGGGTTTTGCTCATAACTTCCTACTATGTCATATATCTTAAGAAGTGAGTTGTGAGCATTTTGGAGCGCTTCCCATGTAAAGTTTAGGGGTGTTCTATAGTGAGCAGTCATAAAAAGGTATCTAAGATCCATTGCAGAAAAGCCCTTCTTTTCAATATCATCTACTGTGTAAAAGTTGCCTTCACTTTTGCTCATCTTCCCACCATCAACTGTTAAGAAGGCCCCGTGTACCCAATAATTCACAAATGATTTTCCAGTAGCACACTCGCTTTGAGCAATCTCATTTTGATGATGAATCATCTTTAGGTCTTCCCCACCAACATGAATATCAATTGTTTCACCAAGTTCGTTAAGTGCCATAGCACTACACTCTAAATGCCAACCAGGAAATCCCACACCCCACGGTGACTGCCACTCTTGTTGTCTCTGTTTTCCTTGCGGAGAAAATTTCCATAAAGCAAAGTCTGTAGGATTTTTCTTCTCGGGATTAGGATCTATCCTTGCACCTTCTTTCACACTCTCTATCGAAAGACCAGAAAGATTTCCATAATCCTTAAACTTAGCTGTATCAAAATAGATCCCGTCAGAAGTTTGATATGTATATCCTTTTTCTTCAAGGGTGACTAGTAAATCTATTTGAGGATCAATATATTCGCTTGCTTTAGTAAATTTACGAGGCTCCATCAAATTTAGAGATTTATATCCATTTAAAAAGTCCTTGGTATAAAATTCAATAATCTCTTTGGCCGTCTTTCCCTCTTTCTCAGCTGCCTTTTCTACTTTATCTTCACCACTATCATCTCTCCCCTCTTCAAAGAGATGTCCAACATCAGTGATATTCATAATATAGTCAACATTAAAATCGTTGAATTTTAGAGTTCTGTATAAAAAGTCTGAAAGGGAAAAGGTTCTCCAATTTCCAATCTGTTGAAAATGGTAAGCGGTGGGTCCACAACAATACATACTCACAGATTCTTGGTTAATAGGTTTAAAATCTTCAACTTCTTTTGATAATGAATTATATAGCTTCATTCTGAGTAAAATTTTACCACAAACATCTACTTTATACTTATATCTCAGTCCTTCCCTCGAGGGCCCTGCTTAGCGTAATATCATCTGCGTACTCAATATCCCCACCAACAGGCAGACCACGAGCAATCCTTGTTATTATAACCTTTTCTGCATCAAAACCTCTTTCTTTTATCATTTTTGATATATACATAGCTGTGGACTCCCCTTCCATACTTGTGTTAGTTGCTAGTATTATTTCAACACCGCTTTTATCATCTCCCATATCTTCAAAAGACACATTAGAATCCAACTTTGTAATTCTTTCGAGAAGCTCTTTTATAAAAATTTCTTCTGGTCCAATATTATTTAGTGGATCAATTATTCCGTGAAGTACGTGGTACACCCCTTTAAACCCTGCTTTATCTAAAGCTATTGTGTCCATCGGACCTGAAACAACAGCAATCTGCTTTTCATTTCGCGTTGGATCACTACAAACAATACAAGTATCATCTTCTGTCACATTCTTGCATATATTACAAAATCTAGTTTTAGTCTTTAACTCTACTAAAGATTCCCCAAATCTCTCAAGATCTTCTTTTGGAAAGTTAAGAAGAAAAAACGTTAAACGCTGTGCAGTCTTTGGACCAATACCAGGAAGTCTTTCAAAATATTCTATTAGATTAAGAATTGGTCTTGGAATCTTCATTGCTTAATAATTTTATCACGAGGAAAAATATTAACTTTTACCTACTATTGGTAATCCTCCATCAAATGCTTCTAAAACTGCTTCTCTGTCTATACTAACTGGAGCCACATTCAAGTCTGTTAGGATTCCAGACTCTCCTTTTCCAAGCCTCTTAGGAGGCTTTTTGTCACTTAGAACACACCTAACACCAAAGCTAGAGCCGTATACCATCTGTGATAGATCCTCTAATAGTTGTCTATGTCTTGGGGACTCTAAACGTTCTTTGTGGAAAGGATAAAATACTTCCAAAACTATAAAGTTCTCTTCCACATTAACAGGGGTACTCGACCTTAAAAGAGCAGTTAGAGAGTGATTCAAACCGTTACTCTGTTCAATAAACTTTTTCCACTTTTTTTTAATAGTAGAAAACTCTACCTTAGATTTGGAAGATGCCTTCTTTGCTTTACCTGAAGACCTTTTCTCAACTACCATAATGGTCTTTTTCACCACCTGTGTGGTAGTACCTACTACAGGAGAACTGGGAGACTCATTGCCAAAAGGGTCTGAGATAGGTTGAGAAGGTGAACAACCGTGAGAACATATCTCAACTATCGCAAGTTCTACTGGAAGTTGTGGAATAAAAGAGTTTTTAATTTTCTGATGAGCATCAATTAGTAAATTGATTGAAGAAATTAACCACCTTAATTCTACCTTTTGTGCTTGCTCTTCAATTGTTTTCATTAAATCTTCAGTAACATCCATTGCCTCCCCTTTCGCACCTGACTTTATAAACAAAACCCCCCTCATATATTTTAAAAGTTCACCAATCCAAATATATAGATCTACTCCTTCTTCAAATACACTCTCGACAATACTCAGTGCTCCCCTGGCGTTACACTCAAAAAGATTATCAAGGCATTCAATATATTTTTCCTTTGAACTAACAGATAAAAGTGAGTCTATATCGACCTCTCCCTCAAAAACCTGCTGTAACAGTGTTTCTGCGTCTCTAAAACCACCCAAAGAAGCCTCTGCTATCTTTGAAAGGTCTTTATCTTTTATCTTTATCTCTTCTTCTTTAACAATCTTTTTAAGTTTTAAAACTATTTGTTTAACAGTAGCTCTTTTGAATCTAAAAATCTGGCATCGTGACTTGATGGTAGCTGGAACTTTATGATCTTCAGTTGTACATAAAATGAAAGTGACATTTTGAGGGGGCTCTTCAAGAGTCTTTAAAAGAGCATTGAAGGCCTCGGTGGTTAACATATGAACCTCGTCGATAATATATATTTTGTGTTTACCCATGGATGGGGCAAGTCTAATTTTATCCTTCAAATCACGGACATCATCTATACCTCTGTTACTTGCTGCGTCTATTTCAATAAGATCTGTAAAGTTTGCTTGATTAACTGAAACACAGTTTTTACACTTATTACACGGATCGCCGTTCTTAAGAGATTTTGTGCAGTTTAATGCTTTTGCCAGAAGCCTTGCAACTGTAGTCTTTCCTGTACCTCTAGGACCTATAAATAAGTATGCGTGCACGGTCTTTCCACCCTTTAGCTGTTTAGGTAATGAATCAACAGCCTCTGAGGTTTTAATAGCTTCACTAAATTTTTGTGGACGATACTTTGTGTAGAACATACTGCCTAAATTTTAGTATAGAGTACCCCAAGTTGTTTTCCAACAATATTGGTTTGGTTATAAAGGAAGAAGTCTATTCAGCCAAGAGCTGTAAACTAGACTCGGAAGTCCAGCAACCTCCTTATCGCTAAAATCCATCAATACATACTCATCGACAGGAATGTTTGGGTTTGGGGGACGGCCAATACCAATACGGGTTCGATTAAATTCCTTGGTCCCTAGTTTTAAAATAAT
>JAHIRX010000058.1 GCA_018818485.1 Patescibacteria group bacterium | reverse complement strand
TAAATGTGATATCTGGGTCCATATTTTTCTCCTTTCTGTATACTATTCGGTTTATTATTTCTTGCTCGGAATTATATCTTAAACAAGAGTATTTATCAACTATGGGATAGTGGCTAGCCAGATGGGATGACTTTCGAACTGGTAGATACGATATTAAGATAGAGAATGTTGAGGTTTTGTTATACAAATGAAAAACCGCCGAAGTTTTGAGTTTCTTAGCGGTTTTTTCCTTATGACAGTAGTTATGAGACAACGGCCCAGTGAGTTTTATTTTCACCTCTTAAAGTAACACCAACTTTTGCTGTTATAGGGTCTTCTTCACCCTCAATCACCAGGTCATAATGGTTATAACCTTTCTGAGGTTTGGGGACTGGAATCATAATGTCATCTCGGGAGACACCACTGCTCCACTCAATTTCCAAGTTGAGGTACCACTGTTCACCAGTTTCCTCTTGGGTAATAAGTCCACCAACAGATACCCCATCGGCACCAGAGTACTTCGTGGTGTGTACAACAGGTATTGGTTTATCCATCACTTTCTCCTTTCATACTCTTCTCAGTAATTATTTCGCATTATATAGGATATAGATATAAATATCAAAGTTATAAGTCATCAACTGGGTATGTCTGGAGATGCTTTAGGTAAAACAATAAAAGTTGGGCTTCACATGGCGGAAGATGTTAGAAAATAGCTTATTTAAGAAAACACCCTGTTCGGTGAAATGGAGGTTTTGAATGGATTAATTCTCAATTTTATCCTTTAAGTATCTTGCGAAGTAACCTACATATTTTTTTTGCACTTCAGGTAGCTTCCAGTCATATCCTGTTACCTTTTTCCTGCAATGCTTACTTTCACAATTACAACCAATCTCATAATCCTCATTGTCGACCAAAGCATAATCAATTGTTAATTCTTCATTCGCATTAATATCTCGCATTGCTACAAAAGTTATTTCTCCTCTCACACCACAGTTTGCATCACACGAGTGGTTGATAAACAGCTTTATACTATCCTCTTCATCTGGAGTAGTTGCACCTAAAAAATAGTCATCACTGATAGGGAGATAGCTATTTATGGTTGTAGATGTAAAAAGTTCCTTTCTTGTAAGAATGTGCCCACCCTTAATAAAAACCATCTCATCTTTTTTTATATTCTCCTTTGCAAACATACCCTTGTCGTTGATTTTACTTTTTCTAATTTCTACTTTTGGAGATATTCGGGATTTTATTTGAGTCACAATATTATTATAGAGTATTTTTCACGGCTCCCCCTAATGTTGGTTACTCGAAATGTGAGGAAGTGGTTGGGGGAATAAAAAAAGAGTCAATGCTTATGCAAAGACTCTTTTGTTGGTTTATACCAAAGAAACTTCCCCCGTTAGGTTCACAAGAGGGTCATATGTTTGGTTCCAGGGTGTACCAATCAATTGAGCTGTAGGATTTCCTTCCTCAGGAATGAACAACTCAAGGGTTACTTCCGATTTGTACCCCGTATCCTGATTTTGACAACGTGCCCATGCAGACTCCTTGAACGCCACGTTGAGAAGTTTTTTAACTTCCTCTACGTTTTTATCGGGTATTGCGTAATATTCTAATGTCCCTTTTCCCTTGCCAGTCAATTCAGCTACATGAACAACATTGAAGGGCCCATTTATCAGCTTCGATAGCTGCTGATACATTTTTATGTCGGTTTCAAGATATTCATTAAGTACGCGAATTAGTCTTTTCACCGAAGCAAAACCTATATCTTTGTTTATTAGAGCCTCCAGTTGCCTTTTTGCTATCCAGCAAATCCAACCATCTCGAACTTTTTGGGTTTCTTCCGCATCGTCCACAGGCTTGCCGTCTTTCCAAGCTCTTCCTTCAGCAAAGACCCATTGGCTGCCCTCCCAAATTATCATTGCGCCGTATTTACGACCAAACTTATCTTCTTCTTTCTGGTCATACTGCAAGAAATCCTGTTCAGGTATTTCTAGGAAAACAGTAGCATCTCCATGGTCCTCAAGCTTTCCAGTGAGACTTAACGAACCGACGAGTCTGGGTCCTTCAATGGTGATAGCCACATCATGAGGCACTTGTTTGCCTCTGACTATATTAAGAACCCTACTTATTACACTTTCAACAGCTATTGTAGTACTCATCCCATCCTCCAATCGGAGTTTGTCGGTGCAGGGATTGTCGCCCGACAAAAAAGTTATTCTGTTGCCTGCCATTTCTGGTTCAGGTGTCCATAACCAATATATATACGAATTATATTATAAATACCTCAGTTAGTCAAACTATAGGATAATGGTACCCCCGGCGGGAATCGAACCTGCATTTCACCCTTAGGAGGGGTGTGTTCTGTCCATTGAACGACGGGGGCTTATGGCGGAGGGGGAGAGATTCGAACTCTCGATCCACTTGCGCGGATAGCGGTTTTCAAGACCGCCGCACTAGACCACTATGCGACCCCTCCACTAGATACGCTAATTATATCAGGGAAAACTTTCTAACTAATCTAAAATGACATCAGAAACGTCGTAACTACCATCCTCAAAGACTACTAGTTTACTAAATCTAGATGTTTGTATCAAACTCTGAGGGTACTCTCTTACCGTACTTGATACTGCTCCTACTGTGTAGTGGGTTAAAGTGTCTCTAATAGGATCTATTATTTCACTTGATTTATGGTGATCTCCTGCAAATATTGCTTTTACACTCTTTTCTTTTCTAATTAATTCAAGAATAGATTTTCCTTGATCCCTCACAGCTTCTTGTTTCTCTTTTAGGTCTTCACTTGTTGGAGGTATCTGTGTGCTACCCATATAAATACTATTAAATGGAGGATTAAGCCCTTCTACATAGAGTGGTTGGGAAAGTACTATATACTCGACTCCTTTAATATTTTCCTCTAACCAAGAAATTATGCTTGGCTCAACCAGAGTATAGTTAGCACTATTATCTAAGAGTAAAAACTTCTTTCCTAAAACTTCTACAAGATAGCGGCTACTCCCAAATACAGAATTAAAGTTACTTGTATCCAAAGATTCTGCAATATCGTGGTCCCCTGGTATTGCATAATACTCATATCCAAAAATATCTATACTTTCCTTTACCGTACTAAGGGCCTCTTTATCTCCATAATCTGTCATGTCTCCAAGTATAAAAATCTTTGAGTAATTATCTTGTCCAATTAAATTCAGAGCTTTTTCTAGGTTTATAAAGTCTTGTTGAACATCTGCAAGTATTGCAATGCTAAAAATCTTGTTTTTGTTGTCATTAGAAGCAAAGATAGATGTAATATCACCCTCGATCACACCATCGCCAGAGGGATTTCCTGAAGATAGGTTAGTATTAGAGAACCTTTGAGCTAAGTTACCCGCAAAATTACTCACCTCTTCTTCGCTTACCTTTATTCTTAACCTAGCAAGAAGCGGGGTAGTAATTTTACCTATCTTTTCTGGAGTAAGAGACTCTGTTTCTTTAACAACTAAGGTAATACCTAATATTAGTGAACTAAGAATAGTTATTGCAATAATAGATCTAACGAATCTGAAAAATACCACTCTTTTTTTAACTCTTCTAGCCATGTGAGTTTATTCTACAGTTGCTACATTTTTTCCACAACTTCAATACCTAACAGCCTAAGTCCAGTTTTTAACACATCTCCCACACAATTGGTTAACCCTACTCTAAAGGTCTTAACGCCGCTATCTTCAGCAGAAAGTATGGGAATCTGTCCGTAAAAAGCGTTAAATCGCTGAGACAGGTCATATAGGTAATTAGCTAACACATGGGACATAAACTTTTCTCCAGCCTCAAACACAATTTCTGGAAACTTATAAAGAGATCTTAAGATATCTTTCTCAACTTTTTCCAATGATGCCCCTTCAATCATTTCTAGATTAAAAGTAAATTTAGATTCAACGAAACCCCCTTTTTCCAAAATAGATTGAGTTCGAGCATATGAATACATTAGATAAGGACCAGTGTTTCCTTCAAACTTAGTTACTTTATCATATTCAAAAACAATATCTTGCTTTGGATCAACTTTTAGCATACCGTATTTAAATGCTGCAAGAGCAACTTTTCGTGATGTTTCTTCAATATCACTCACCTCTTTTAAGCTGTTTTTAATCTCCCCTTTCTCAACCTTAATTATACTTTCAAACACATCATCTGCATTTACAAAGTTTCCCTTTCTTGAAGACATCGCCCCCTCAGGAAGAGTGACTGTTCCATACGATACGTGATAAAGCTTTTTAGCCCATTCATATCCCATCAGTTCTAAGACCTTAAATACTTGTTTGAAATAGTCTCCTTGCCTGAAATCAACAACGTATAAACGCTTCTCGAAGTTATACTTGTCAAAGTTATCCTTTGCTAAAAAGAGATCCTTAGTAGCATAAACTGAGGTACCGTCTGATCTCAGAAGTACTTTGTCTGGAAGACCGTATTTCTCTAGTTTTGCTATAACTGCACCACTTTCGTCACGTTCTGCGACACCTTTTTTAACTGCCTCATCAACCATTTCTTTACCACCTTCAATATCATCACTTTCATATGTCCAGATATCAAACTCAACTCCCTGATCCTCATAAGTTTGTTTCCAACCCTCATACACCCAATCATTCATCTTTTGCCAAAGCTCCCTAGTCTCTTGGTCTTTCGATTCCCATTTTCTTAAAAGCTCGGCCGCCTCTTCTTCATACTCAGGGTGATCCTCTAATTCCTGGAAATATCTAATGTAGAAATCTCCAACAAAATGATCTGGTTTTATATCGGGATTTTTTCCTTCTCCGTATTTTTGGTACATAAGCATACTTTTTGCTATATGAATACCTATATCACCTACATAGTTAGCTCTAATCACTTTGTATCCTAGAAACTCCATCAGATTTATTAATGTGGCACCAATAAAGTTATTTCTAGCATGCCCCACATGCTGTGGTTTGTTGGTATTTGGCTGTGAGTATTCAATTAGAACATTCTTTCCTCCACCAATATCACTTGATCCGTACTCCTCTTTCTTCTCATAAACATGTATTAGTTCTTGTTTAAGCCATTCGGTTGAAAGTGTAAAGTTAACAAACCCGGGTTTTACTGCTTCAATCTTTTCAAAGATAGGGTAGGCACTGCCATCAGACTTAAACTCCATACCCATACTAGTAAGCTCACCTGCAAGACCTTCTGCAATCTCAAGGGGGTTAGCTCCCACTTGCTTTGCTAAGGATAGGGCAACACTTGTTGCAAAATCACCAAAATCTTCATTTTCAGGGTGTTCCAAAACAACTTCTTTAACATCAATTTTGTAGACCTTCTTAACAGCTTTTTTAATGCTGTCTTTTAATAACTCAAAAACTTCCATTTTCCTTTATATTATCAGTTATTTCGTAATTCTAAAACTAATATCACCCTCAAGATCTGTTCTTAAAACCTCACACCCGCTATCCTCTAAGTACTTTAAGGTTTCTTCATGAGGGTGGCCAAACCTATTATCTTCACCTACTGAAATTACACATACGTCACCTGGTCTAATCTTAGGCCTTACTCCATTGCTTGCTCCATGATGAGCTATCTTGATAAATTCAGCGTGAGGTAGATCAATCTTTTTTTCTAAATCACCTAAGAACAATGTACTAAAGTCTTTATATCTCATTACCACTACTACCGATACATTGTTTATATTCTCAATGCGGGAATCTAGAAATTCTTTTGTTGGCCATAATATCTCAAACGTGACATTATTTATTTCAAATATATCTCCTGCTATAACATTTTTTACGTTTAAACTTGCAATATTTTGTTTGAAAAGCTCAAACTCATATGAAGAGTAGTTAACGTCGTTAAACATAATTTGTTGTACCTGACACCTTTCCAGAACTCTATTTAATCCAGCCAAGTGATCGTAGTGAGGATGCGTAAGAATTAACGCGGATAGTTTACAATCCCAAAAAGGCGTAAAGCTATTTAATTTAGAATCAACTTCAAAGTTTGCACCACCATCTATCAGTATTCTTTCACCATAAATGTCTATCAGAATCGCATCCCCCTGCCCCACATCAAAAATCTCAATACTTAAATTGTTATGTACAAATGTACTTCTGTAAGAAATGAGAAAGAAAAAATAATAAACAACAATAAACAGTACTATGTTATTTAGTTTCATATTCCTTCCTTCTTCTTCTTGCTAGAGAAATGGCCCAGAGACTTGCAAAAAGGTAGTAAAGAGACATTTTTATTAAATTTACCTGTATACCCCTACTCGAGAAATAAAATTGGCTAAAAAATACGTTTAAACGTACAAAAATATCTAAAAACGGGTATATGAAAATAGCCATTATTTTGCTTAGAAACGGTAATAAACTGCCTAAAAGTATAAAAATTGTACCCAAAATTGTTGAAATTGGAACTGTCCATAAGCTAAGCATGTTCACAAGTGGACTTACAAGACTGACTGTACCAAAATGAAAAGATATTAGTGGCCAAACAGTAACTTGAGCAGATAAAGTTGCAGCTAAATCTTCAAACAAAACAGACTTTGAAATACTTGAAAGTACTTTCGAGAAAAATTCTCCATACAAAATTAGCCCAAGAGTTGCTAAGAAACTAAGTTGAAAACTTAGACTGAATAGAAAGTATGGGTCTATTAGTACCATTACTAGACCACTAAACATTAGAAGCCTAAAACCATCAACTGATCTTCCATAGTACTTAGCCCACGCAGCTATAGACCCCATAACCCAAGCTCTAATAACAGGAGGTTCAAATCCACTCAAAAACGCGTAGAACAATGTACAGGTTTGGGCAATAAGCAGATTTTTTAATTTATATCTAGACCCTAAAACCCCTATAATCAAGCCAAATACTAGGCTAATATTAAACCCTGAAACTACAACTACATGGATAGTTCCACTTTCCTTTAGCGCCTTTTCAAAACTTGGTACTTTATCAATATCATTAATTCCAATTACCATTCCAAGCAAAAGTTCGCTGTGAGGACTTGGAAAATTCTTTCGGGCAAGTTCCGTCGATTTTATTCTAATATCTGAAACTATTTTTCCTAGAAACTTATCAGAATTGAGTAACTGACTTTCTCTTTTCTCTGTACACACCTTCCCACCAAAACAGTTAAGGTAAACTCTCACACAAACCACCAAACACAAAATTATTAGAGGTAGATGCAACTTCATCTCAGAAAGAAATCAAGTCTTCAATTTTTTCTACCACGGATTCGCTCAAACCAGATTTCGTTTTGAACTCCTCAAGACTAGAATACGACCTATTATCCACTATCTTTTGTGCACTAACTGGACCTATTCCGGGTAACTCATCTAGATCTTCGATACTGGCGTTATTTACGTTAATAGCGCTATTTCCAGTTCCAGCGTTGCTTGTTGTACTCGCATTTGACGATTTCAGAGAAACCACATTGTAGCTTTCTGCAACATATGTATCCCACTCAAAAGGAATATAAAATTTTTGTGCATCGGAAATTTCTTGAGCTAAATTTAAATTTCTAGAAATCCAAATTGCAGATGCGTTGGTATTAAATCCTCCAGCAATATCTACCAACTCTCCTACCCTTAAATTAGAGCTCACCTTATAAAGACCGGGATCTTGTACAGCCCCTGAAATATCTACTACTACCTTTTTATCAGAACCCTCTTCTTCGGCAAACAAAACTTCACAACCGCTACCTCTTCTCTGCCCTAATGCAAAGTAAGTTAAAAAACACCCAAGCATAAAAGACACACTCAAAGAAACGATTATGTTTTTGGAGATAATATCTAAAATCTTACCCACAAAAGTATAAAAGCAGAGTAAGAAAAAACTTAAAGGATATATTTTCTACGTTAGTTAGAATATATTATTCCCGCACTATTACCGCAGGATTAAAAGAATAAACAAATTATAAGCTTACAATTACCGCGTTTTTCCCTCATAGGTTTATAGTGATGTAGAATATAACTGTGATTTCTCAAGAGTTAGCTAAAAAACTAGATAAAGTCAAGTCAATTTTTGATATAGAAGATATTGTAAAACAGGATCCTGATGACAGGTATATAAAAAAATACTACAAAACAAATAAAATACCCTACTCCATCTTTCATACTCCAACAGATCTCATATACATGGGGATAAGTAGAGATGGAAAATATAATAGAGACGATCTTTTGGAACAAGCGAGAGTAGTAAACAAATACATTAAAAGGGTTGGAGCAAAAAAAGTTTTAGAACTGGCAACAGGAAGAGGTGCTAACTCCTATTATCTGTCAAAACAAAATCCAAATACAGAGTTTTATGGAATAGATATATCAGAAACCCAGTTGAATTTGGCAAAGAAAAAAGCTAAAAAAGTACCCAACTATTTCCCGAGATTAGGTAATTATAATAACCTTGAGAAATTTGACTCAAACTCATTCGAAGTAGTTTTTATTGTGGAAGCTTTATGTTATAGCAACAACAAATCAAAGGTCCTTTGTGAAATATATAGAATTCTGAAACCGGGTGGCTTCTTTCTAATATTTGACGGGTACCAAAGTAGAACGGATCTAGATGGTGATGAAAAACTAGCTTGTGAACTTACAGCGAAAGGTATGGCATTGAAAAGCTTTGAAACCTACACACATTTTGTAGAGTCTGTGGGTACTAGTAGGTTAACTATACATTTTGAAGAAGATGTTTCTGAATATGTGCTTCCGACTATGAAAAGATTTGAAAAGTTAGCAAGAATCTATTTCACACTTCCACTCACCGCAAGAATAGCTAAGTTAATATTCCCAAAAGAGTTTGTTAACAATTCTATCCCTGCATACTTCATGCCAACACTAGTTAAGGATAAAATTGCCTGCTATATGATTACGATACTAACAAAACCACTAACCAAACAACCAGAAGATAGGGTTTAGGTTTTTGCCTTTAGGTTAATCCTTCAGAGACTGCACCAGGATTTCTTTGAACTTGGGATTCTTTCTTAGATCCCTGAGTAGAGACACAAGTCTGGTTTCGTTGAGTCTATAGTAGACTTCCCTTCCCCGCTTGTCATTTCTGAGAAAGCCGAGAGCTGCTAAAACTCTCAGGTGGTGAGATGCAAGATTCTCTTCCACGTTCAGCCTGTCTGCTACCTGGCTTACGTTCCTCTGACCATCAGTAAGGAACTGTAAAATTTTTAACCTGTTTTGGTCGGACAGTGCTTTAGAGACCTTCTCTAATTTCATGGCCCATATATACAATATATGTTGCAACAATTCAAGTACTTTAAAGATCTCCTAACTACTAACGTGTGTACTTGGTCATACAATGAATAGGTATGTCAGACTCTCTACTCCGTTTGGTTACCATTTATAGTGTACAGAATTGGATCTTTTTTATAGTCTAAGGCAATGCCACTATTATAGTTAGTATTTAAGTATTTGTTGATTTGAAAACCAGAATCAACCCCTCTAGCAAACAAATTATTTAGATAAATGTTTCCTTTTGAATACTCACTAAATATACTTCCTGGAACCACAAATACTTCTCTACCATACGAATGGGCTAAACTTGCTGTGATTAAGGATCCACTTTTTTGACCAGACTCTATTACAAGAGTTGCTCTACTTAGACCTGCAACTATTCTATTTCTTTTTATGAAAGTCCAAGATTTTGGCTCAAAGTTTCCTGAGTACTCGGATAAAATTAAACCTTCCGATTCTAGTATTTCTTTATATAGATATTTTTGATTTACTGGATGAGCGTAGTTAATGCCACATGGCATAACAGCAATTGTTTTAAGCCCCAACTTAAGTGCTTCTCTGTGAGCCTCTGAATCTATCCCACTCATAAATCCAGATACTATTGTTATCTTTTTTGAAAGTGTGGAAAAAATATATTTGATAACTTTTATACCGTAAGAGGTTGCTCGCCTACTCCCAACCACAGCTAAGCAATATTTAAATATTCCCGGATCCAAGTCCCCTTTATAATAAAGGGTCTTTGGTGGATCCGGGATTTTTCTCAATAATGTTGGATACTTGTTCCCATCTAACGTTAACTCACCAAACACACAATAAAAGTACCACCTAAAAAGTTATTTACAATTCATAAACTTCTATTTTAAATAGAAGTATGAAAATAGATGTAATTCTTTCTAAGGACTGCTATAATATATGTAGGTTTCAACTGCCCACAAACATCTGATCAATGGATGAATTTATCAATATCGACAAATTAATATTAAATGCCAAGAAAAAAGGTGTTGATTTTGGGTCAGGCGATCCATACAACAGGCTTAGGTATTACACAAAAATTGGCTGGCTTCCACACATGGTTCGAATATCAGATAAAAAAGGTCAGATTAAAGGCCACTACCCTACTTGGGCACTTGATAGACTAATAAACATAGAGACTCTTAAATCAAGGGGTGGCTCAAACGATGAAATAACTAAAAAACTTAAATTCCAAAATAAAATTCAAGGAATCAAAAATGCATTTTCTTCTCCTGAGGCTAGAAAGCAGGCAGCAATTTATGCAACGCTTGTCGCTGTAGTTATAATACTGGCAAGTGAATTAGGTGTTGTCAGATTTGGAAAACAAAAAACTAATTTGGTTAGTTCTCCTGAAGTAGAAACCCCTAAACAAATTCTTAGCAGTGGGGTAGCTTTTATACCCAAAGGCCAAACTAAAGTATTTGTAAAAAATACCGTAATTAGTAAAAACTCGAAGGTTTATGTCACGTTTATTCAAAATTACTCCCCCGCAACTAGATTTTGGGT
>JAHIRX010000001.1 GCA_018818485.1 Patescibacteria group bacterium | reverse complement strand
TTCTTCCACTTGTCAACAACACACTTACTTTTCATTATACGTTTCTCCTTTTTATGTTATTTTGTTTAAATAATATACACAATTCAAAACAGTATTACAAACTCGGCAGGCAGGTACGCTCCGATACCTGACTTTGCCAACATTAGGGGGAGCCATGTATAGTATTTCCTTTACATACGATAGTTAATACATCTTTCAGGAACACAATAAGTTTATGCTCTTGAGAGGTGTCTGAACTTCTTTACTTGTTAGAGTAGAGGTAAGTTCAGACTAGCGGCTTATCTTTTAACCTTTTGGTTTATCGCCTCAGATTTATTTTTAACAGCCTTGTAGAAATACTCCATACATCGCATGTAATACTCTTGATCTGGGGTTTTTTCCCCTTCTCCTATTCCAGGAATTGTTGTGTTGAGAAGAATGGTTGTATTTATAAATGCAAGAAGCTCATCATCCGCTGCTCTCAGGTACTCACCTTTAGACATTGTTGCTATTTCCTTCATGTGTGCTAAAGCCAGTTTTGCCGTTGATATAAAAATACTCTTGTCTTCTGGGGAAGATTTTGGTTGGGGTATCATATAAGCTCTCCTTTCTAGAAAGTTATATCTAACTCATCGTTTCGCACAATATACTATAAAAAGTAATAAGTTTAAAGTAGCTTTAGACACCACCCCCTCACATTCCGAGTAACCAGTGATAAAATGCTTTTATGAGAAGAAACAAGCTCTTTTTACTGATTTTATTCTTTGTTACGGTTAGTTTACGTTTAATAAACCTGGAATACTCCGACTATATTCAAGATGAAGTAACTACCTTTTTATACCGAGATGATCAAATTTTAATCCATTTTTCACCTCGTGAGTACCTGTCAAACCAACATAAAGGTCCCCTTCAGGTTCTGGTAGCTCGTATCCCCTACACTATTGTTGGTAATTATGATAATGAGCTTGCTTTACGTATCCCATTTTCCTTGTTTTCAATAGCTTCTGTCTTTGTTTTTTACTACATGGTCTTACGTTTAAGTAAAAATGAGAACATAGCTTTCTTCTCAGCCTTTTTATTTAGTGTCAGTGGGTTAGTTGTAGCCTATGGTCGTATAGCTCAATATCAAAGTCTTGTATTTTTCTTTGGGTTTAGTTCTATCTACTATTTTGCCAGTCTGCTTGAGGATAGCCTAACAAAGAATCGTATTATTACAAATACATTGTTAGGTACTTTCTTGTTTTCAATTGCATTTTATGGTCACTGGTTTGTAGTCTTTATGCTTTTTCCCATCTTATATATTTTGATCACTTTTCTTAAAAAGAAGGAATTTTCACTTAAATTTATGATATTTATAGCCCTAGTTAATTTGGTGTTGTTGCTAGCACTATTACTACCTTACTTTGTTCCATATTTTTTACGTCTTTTTGAGAACTCTCGGAATGTTGCCTACGCTGAACACACCTTTGGTGTTGGTAGCTCCTTTTTTGTTAGAAAAGATGTTAAACAGTTCCTACTATATAATCCTTTCTTAACCCTTCCACTGTATTTGAGTTTTGGTGCTTTTGGAATCTATCTTTCACGAAAATTTAAGATATTTAGTATTTGGTTTCTACTAACACTATTAATTTTTAGATTCTTTGTTAACTACTCTGGATTGCACTTCTATCATATTTTTATTCCCTTAATTATTCTTGTTGCTTATACATACAACTATCTGATCACTCATGAGAACCCTCGTGTTAAAAAGTATTCCCGTATATTTCTAGTTTTATCTTTTGCCTTTCTATATTTTCAAAGCTACTTAATTTTTGTAGATCACAGAAAAGAGTATCCAATGGAGCAAGAAAAGATACTTATATTTAAAACACCAGAGATTACACATGAGGATAGGTTGCGCTCTAAGACTGGTTTCCCACACAAGCGATACTGGGAGGAGATTAATGACTTTGTGAATTCTCAGAATTTAGATAAAGGTTTTGAGTATGGCTACTACACAAATGAAGACAAGGGCATAGCAAGAATATATATGGACACAGAGGTTGTAACAGGGGAAAACTTCTATGGTGTAGGTATTAAACGTCCATACTCTTTAGCAACAGACTATAAATTCCCTCAATATAAAAACAGAAGTACAATTCATAAGATTAAAAACGAATACGGTGACACGGTTGTTACTATTTACTGGATTGGAGAGCAGGAATAGTTTGGGGGAAACCCCACTCTTATTAAAGAGCTTAATTAAGTTTCAGTTCTCTCAAATGCTGTTTTCAGATGAATATTTAATAACAATTGGCAAAATCTGTTTAAGAAAGTATAATCTCAATAGCGGAAGGAGGTAATAGTAGTTATTTTTTAAAACTACTAGCAATATTATGAACGGAACAATTAAAACAAAAACAGATAAAGGTTTTGGATTCATTTCTCGTGAAGGAGAAGAAAAAGATCTTTTCTTTCACTCTAATGATCTAGTTGATGTTACTTTTGATGAACTCCAAATTGGAGCAGAAGTAACGTTTGATGTTGAATCTGGCGATAGAGGCCCTAGTGCAAAGAACGTGAAACTAGCCTAATAACATTGATTTATCAAGACAAGGGCCCCGCCTCGGTGGGGTTTTTTGTTTTCTAAAAAATACCATCCCCTATGTTCAGAGTAATCAGCATTATGGAATCGACTGGAGGACACACGAATTAGTTTGTTACTTCATAGTTTTTCATCATGTTATAATCTTCAGGTATGTCTCCTTTTAAGTACAATATTTGTTTTGTTTATCCGGATTTTGAGAACTTGGGAGTCGGGTATCTAATAGCTCTTTGCTCGAAGGCTGGCCACAAAGTAGATCTGGTAACATACCAAGCAGATAACTCTTATTTAGGAAAAAAACAAAAGAAGATATTATTCTCTGAAATTGCCAATAAGATTCTAGAGACAAATCCGGATATAGTGGCGCTATCCTGTGTAACTGATAACTACCAGTTTCAACTAAAATGTGCAAAGGAGATAAAAAAGATTAAACCTGAGGTGATCACTGTTTTTGGAGGGATTCACCCCACGGCCGTTCCCGAATTAGTTCTGGAGCAGCCAGTAGTAGACGCTGTTGCAATAGGTGAGTCAGATATATCTTTCATTACATTTCTTAAGAAATGCAGTAAAAACAATACTACCCTATTACCTAATGAAGAAATACAAGGTATTGTTTTTAAAAAGAATGGAAAAAAAGTAGGAAAGTTTGAGGAAGGCCCTCTTATTAATTTAGATACTCTTCCATTTCCATCCAAGGAGCCTTTTTACCCTTCGATTAAACAGTTGACTAGGGAATACAGAATTATTACCAGTAGAGGGTGCCCATATAGCTGTTCTTACTGCTTTAATTCATTCATACGGGAGATGAGGTGTGGTTCTAGTGTGATTGTTAGACAAAGATCGGTAGATAATGTAATTGAAGAGCTTCAGTATGCAAAAAGGAAGTATAACATTAAAAATGTATTCTTTATTGATGACTCTTTCACAACAGATAAGAAATGGATAACTGAGTTTTCAAAAAAATATAAGAAAAAGGTTTTGCTACCCTTTACTTGCCTCGCTAATCCTCAGTATATTGATAAAGATATTGCCAGATTATTAAAATCCGCAGGGTGTACATTTATTCAGATAGGTATTCAGTCTCTCCACCGGCCAATTAGCTTATACATATTGAATAGAGCGGTTACAAATAAAGTAATAACCCAAGCAATAAAAGATCTTAAAGATGTTGGGATTATGGTTCAGGTAGACCACATGTTTGGAATACCAAGCGATACAGTAGAGAATCAAGAGGAGGCTGTTTTGTATTACAATGAAAATAGACCTGGTTTAGTCAGTGTTTTTTGGCTTATATATTACCCAAAAACCCCTATTATTTTAACTGCTCTAGATCAGGGTATTTTGACTCCAAGAGATGTTAAGAAAATTGAAAATGGGGAAAGGCTAGTAAAGGGCTCTATTCATGATGGGGGCTGTCTTAAAGACCCCGCTCCCTTTTATAGTTTGCAATTATTAATGAACTACACTCCCTTTCTACCAAAGTGGTTGGTAAGATTTTTAATTTCTAGCCGTTGGTATAGGGTACTAAGTATAAGAAGTTACTACATTTCCACCGCCTTACCTAGGGCCATCCTCTGTCTGATTGATAAACGTTATTCTGCTGGTAGGACAGTGTTAGCCTCTTTTTTTAAGTGAGACTATTCAATAAACTTTTTCTAAATCTCACTTTCTCACATTCTAACTTGATACAATCTTGATTATATACCTTCTTATTGCCAGTGCTGTTGCTTTCTTACACGAACTTTCCGTTATTTATATGTTATTCAGTTCCATCTTTGTGGTTGTATCTGGAAACCTGTTTTCTATTTAGGGATACATACTTTTATATTTTAGTTGGTGTAAACTGTCCCTTTTTCTTTTCGTAAGTATCTCCGATATTTGCTTCATCAAATGCTTGTTTTTTAACGCTAGCTTTTTTCTTCTTTCTATTTTCAGTTTCAAATTTTAGAATCCACCTATCACCACTATGATCTCCGTCATCATCAACAAGCTCTCTATGCTTTTTATCTATTAACTTTCCTTTCCACGATTCGTTTCTTTTTCTCAAAGCAAAAAAACTTAATACAGCAACAACTATTAAAAAACCCAATATAGAGTTATATGTATCAGGCATAATCAATCTTTCTTACTTATAAATTGTTACTTATTGAGAATTACTAACCTCAATATATTTATACTATTGTTTTTTTACGTTACAATGAGTTTCGTATGCCTAAAGTCTTTGTTGAGAAAATTACTTCCCAAGATGTTATTTCCAAGTATGAGGAGTTAATTAAAAAAGCTTGTCCTGTTAAGAAAGATCAACCCATTGTTATTAAGCTAAATCTTTCCTGGAGTAAGTTTTATCCTGCTTGTTCATCCCCACCTTGGCAACTAGAAGGTACTATCAAGGGTTTGTTAAGTCTAGGGTTTTCTCCACAAAACATCATTCCTGTGGAAAACAAAACGGTGGTCACAAATGTTCAAAAAGGAGCACATAGCCATGGTTGGGATAAGGTTTGTGAGAAGTATGGGGTTAAGTTTCACTACTTAACTGACGAGAAATATGTTTTGTATAAACCTAAATCCAAGATGTTAGTTTTAGATGAGATATTTCCAGACGGGATACTTTTACCTGAGATTATTTTTAATAAACCTCTTATTACACTCTGTACTTTAAAGACCCACGTATTTACTAAAACAACTGGAAGTATAAAAAACTATTTTGGAATGTTAACGACTAAAAGACACTGGGCACATAGGTTTATTCATGAGGCAATTATTGATCTTCTTCAAATTCAAAAAGAGCTTCATCCTCAAATACTTGGAGTTATGGACGGCAGTGTATTAGGACACGGCCCAGGACCTAGATGCATGGAATGGGAGGATTCAGGCTTAATCTTAGCAAGTGAAGACGAGGTGGCACTGGATGCTACAGCCGCAAATATTATTGGGATAAACCCACTGCAGATAAAATATTTGGGAGTTGGAAAAAAGCTTGGGCTTGGAGAAAATGATCCAGAAAATATTCAAATAGAAGGATTAAAAGATTTACCAAAGTATGAATTTAATTCTGGGGATACGCTAGCTTCAAAAGGTCAGAAATTTATATATCATGGCTTACCTTTGTGGTTAGAAAAAATCCTTCTTCATACAATTATTACACCCTGGTCATACATAGCATCTCGTTTGTATCACGATGTTTACTGGTATAACTTCATTGGAAAAGGAAGAATCAACAAGTATATGAAGACAGGTTGGGGAAAGTTACTGAGAGACCATCTTTCTTAGGTTTTTGTCTCCGTCTTTTGTCACAAGAAGTACTTTTAATCTTCCTACCTCTTCCCCTAAATATTTCACTATTAGAGGGTCATCTTCAAAGTAGTAATCAAGGTTTAATTTCTTTAGCGTCTCTTTCTTGAAGATATGAGGTTGTTCATCTTTAGTATTCAAGATGTATTTAGAGAATATGTTATTTAACCCTCTCTTTTTAATCCAGTTGTACGTTTCACTTTCTAAGAAAGAGTATCGAGAAGTAACTAGGTAAAGTTCATACCCCTCTTTCTTTCCAAGTTCTTTAATTAATTCTAAGTTTTTTCTAAATGGAGGTCTGAAAAGGTAAAAGTGTGAAAGCTTTCTAATGAGTTGTTCAATCTTAAACCCTGGAAATCTATAGTGAAGTCCTTTTCTACAACCTTTAAATAGTTTTTCCACTAGTTTCTTAGAAATTAGGGGAGGTTTATTTACAATAACTCCGTCGAAATCAAATCCGACACGAATTTTACTCATGTTTTTAGATTATATTATGTTACCAATATATTGTATATCCCGCTATCCTATAGTTGATATATAGAGTGTTTTAATATATAATCTCTTTTCAGAAATAATCAAAAACAAAAATATGAAGGAGATTAAAAATGTTTAAGAAGCGGAAAGTATTTCTAGTTATCACGTTTGTACTAATAATGATGGATGTTGTTGGTTTCCTTTTGCCAGGTATCGTTGATACCGTTAGAGGTATGGGATGGGATGTAAATCGCTTTTGGTTTCGAACTGTCTGGGGAATCCCCCTGATTATGGTGGCTTTTTGCGTAATTGCCTGGTTTAAAGAGACGGATTGGTTCTTTTTAATATTAAACGGCATTTTCCCATTCTATTGGGCAATTGTTTTATTTATTGAGCCAGGGGCAACAGAATGGATGGTTATGGATGCATTCAGATGGCTAGTGGTGGGATTCTTATCAATATATATATGGGCGGATGATTTTAAGTAATACCCTTAGGGGGCTGGTTTTTAATCGGCCCTCTCTTTTTTCTTTTGGTATACTAAACGCATGATTCAAAACATATTTAAATTTCTTCTTACTGGTCTTGCAGTAATGATTTCTGCATATATTATTCCTGGTGTAGTTGTACAAAGTTACTTTGTAGCACTTGTTGCTGCAGTAATGATTGCTATTCTTAATATCTTTGTTAAACCACTTCTTATTCTTTTCTCTTTACCAATAAATATATTAACTTTAGGTCTTTTTACATTTGTTATTAACTCAGCAATTATTGCTATTGCAGCTGCTCTTGTTCCTGGGTTTGAGGTAAATAGATTTTGGGATGCTCTTTTATTCTCAATTTTACTGTCTTTAATAACTGCTATCTTACACAAGCTTATTGTTTAAAGAGTAACTCTAATAAGAACCCCATCTAAAACTTCTGACTTATTGAATTTGTGTTCACTTACCCATCCTTTTATATCTTCTATTGTTTGAGGCTGGTCATACCAAGGTGAGAGCATATCAAATATGATAAGTGTAGCCCAGTCTACCCACTGAGCATCAGTAAATGGATAGTCATCAAAGTTAGGAATAAACTGTTTAAACCACTTTGATAGAACTGGAGATCTTATTTTTCTAACTTTCTTTCCAAACTTCACAGCTCCTGGAGCTACTCTTTTTATTATTCCCATTAAAAATTTATGTGGAAGTCTCTTTGTGATGGGTCTTAAGATATATTTAGGTTGAGTCATATATATTCCAGTCTTTTGGTAACAGTTTGCTGCTAATTTTCCTCCGTTACCTTTAACCTGTTTTAAAATGCTTTCAAAAGATTTCTTAGGATCAGGAGTATGTTGAAGTACTCCAAGACAAAATACCTTATCAAAAGAGTGTTCTTTAAAGGGTAGCTTGTATATATTTGCTTGAACTATATGGTGCTTTTCATTAAGTCCAATGTTTTCAAGACATACATCAACAGCAGAACTCAAATCAATTGATACAAGCTCAGCACTGGACTTTAGAGGAAACTCAGAAAACCTACCAGCACCACATCCTACCTCTAGTACAAGGTTATTTTTCATATCTTTTTCATCCCAACCTGTGTCAAATTTAAATCTATACTCACTAACACCTATTCCTGAAAAGCTATCAAGCTGTGTTTTTGGATGAATATAAAATTCAAATCCAAAGTTTCGAGCATAGTTTCTACTATCAACGAACCTTGGAGTGTAGTTAATAATAGGGTAAATAGTTGAGCACTTAGGACAAACTAGATTTCCTTCAAATATTTCTCCATTTTTTTCCTCTGCTCCATTAAGATCAAGGCTAATCTTACACTCAGGGCATACTAATATGTCTAGAAGTTTTTTCTTCACAATAGTGAGTTTACCTTAGTTGAGTTTTTAGGAAAAGGTTGAAGGATTATAATACGTCGAGTTCAGTTTTTTCTAACTTTTCAGGTTTTTCTATATATTCTAAATATCTTTCAGTTGTAGATACTCTTTTGTGCCCTGCAATCTTTGCAAGATGCAAGATACTTACACCAGTTCTTAAATGATGTGCAACAAAAGTATGTCTTAGGTCATTAACTTTTGCGTTTTCTACACCAGCTAGTTTGAAATATCTGTTTATTGTAGATCTAATATTTCTAACTAATACTGCTCTTCCAGTTTTTGTAATAAACAAACTATCAGAGCCTTCAATTTCAGGTCTATCTTTTTCCATATATTCTTTGATTGCAGAAACAACAGCTTTGTTTAAAGGAACTGTTCTTTCATCTTTATTGTTTTTAGTAGGAACAAATAAAGAACCAGTGTCACCTTTAATATCCATGTGTTTAATTTTCATACCTGCAAGTTCAGAGATAGTAACTCCTGTTTGAAGTAATGTTTCTATCATTGCATAAGATCTTAAATCATCTCTTGCAGCATCTCTTAAAGCTCTATACTCAAGTCTTGAAAGAATTCTTGGAGCTTTAATCTCAAGCTTAGGGTGTTTAAGTTGTGCAGAAATATCTTCTTTAAGTAAGCCTTCATTATGAAGATATTTAATAAAAGTTCTTGCAGCATTAGTTTTTCTAGAAATAGATTTAGGTGTGTACCCTTTAGAGTTTAAATCCTTCATAAAACCCTCTAAGTGCTTTATGTCCATACCATCAACTTCAGTTACACCTTGTTTTGCAATAAATTCAATAATTTGTTCAATATCCTTGTTGTAAGCAACTAAAGTAGATTCCGATTTTCCTTCGGCTTTTAAACTGTCTATGAAATTTTTATGAGCTATTTTT
>JAHIRX010000057.1 GCA_018818485.1 Patescibacteria group bacterium | reverse complement strand
TAAAAAAGAAAGTATTTTATTTGGAAGATCAAAGTGCGATTTCTGTAAAAAGAAGCTAAGACCTAAAAATCTTATTCCCCTACTCTCTTATCTTTTTCAGAGAGGAAAATGTAGTTACTGTAAAAAAAGACTTACTTTTTTATACCCTTTGTCAGAAGCTTTAACTGGTTTTTCTTTTATAGGTGCAGCGCACCTTTCTGGAATCTTAAAGTATGTAGATTTTGCAAGCGTGTTTGGTCTAATCTTCTATATTATTGTTTTTAGCTTTTTTATCGTTATGTTTCTTACTGACTATAAGGAGTGTTTAATCCCTGATGTAGTTGTCTTTCCTGCAATAGTTTTTGTTTTAGTATCTTTAGTAGCAACAAGAGCAATAGACTTACTTAATTTATATCAAAGACTTTCAGGTGAAACGTTCGGAACCTATCTAATAAAAGCAGGTTACTTTGATAAACAACTTTTATTCGCAGCAAAAGATCTTGGATATATTTTACTTAGTTCCCTTATCATTTCTCTATTCTTTTACTTTTTAGTCTGGATTACTAAAGGAAAAGGTATGGGGGGTGGAGATATAAAGCTTGGGTTTCTAATAGGTCTTGTAAATGGATTTCCCTACAATATTGTTGCTATATTTTTAGGTTTTGTACTTGGGGCCATTTATAGCCTAATTTTAATTGGATTTAGAAGGAAAACCTTAAAAGATACTATTGCGTTTGGTCCATTTTTAATAGGAGCCAGCGTTATTACGCTATTTTATGGAGCTGATATCCTGAATTGGTACATCAATCTGTTTTGATTCATCTCCTGTTTTAATAGTACTTTTAGGTAAGGTAAACCAGAAGGTACTTCCCTTTCCTTTCCCTTCTGAGTCTACACCCACGTTGCCTCCCATTCCTTCTATATATAGTTTAACGATATAAAGACCAAGTCCTGTTCCCCCAGTATCACTTGCAATGGTATAGCTTTCATCAATCCTTCCAAACTTATGGAAAAGCCTAGTCATATCCTCAGGATTAACTCCAGATCCTGTATCTTTCACCCAGATCCTAATATTGTCTTTTTCAATAGCAACCCCAACAGTTACAGTTCCCTTATCTGTAAACTTAATACCGTTATCAACAAGATTCATAATTACATCTTCAATCTTTTCGATATCTGCATCTACAAATATATCTTTACAGTTCTCATCAAAGACTAATTTTATTCCTTTGTTTTTAGCTTTAATTTCAAAGTTAGTTAAGACATTATTTATGATATTGCAAATATCAACCTGTCTTAAGATGAATGTAACTTTGTTTTGTTCAAACTTGCTGATATCAAGCATGTCATTAATTAGAGCAATCATTCTTTCGGTACCACTTATTGCCTTATTCAGATATTCATTTTGCTTACCGTTTAGCTTTCCTGATTTTTGTTTTTGAAGCATCCAAAGATAACTTTTTACTATAGTCATAGGAGTTCTAAGTTCGTGACTAGCAACTGTTAAAAACTCATCTTTCATCTTGTTAAGAACCTTTAGGTTCTCATAAGCTTGGCTTAAGTTTTCTTTAGTAGTTGTGAGATTTTTAAGAAGCCTGCTGTTCTCAAGAGCGATACCAGCATTTTCACAGAATTTTCGAAGCATTTCTTTTTCAAAATCAGAAACCTGTTCTTCAGTTTTTGGGATACTTACAACAAGAGCCCCAATTGGAATGTCACGGGCTACAAGAGGGGTAACAACATTAGTTTTAGTTTTTAACATTGATTGAATATTGTTAGCATGCTCTGATCTAACAGATGGTTTTAGTGCATTGTATAGATCATCCGTAATTTGTTGTTTTTTATCCTTAACAGCTTGAACACAAAGATTGTCATCATATCCAAGAGATATATCTACATTTAGAATAGTTCCTTCAATTTCTTTTTTTAATACCTCGTCTTTTATTGTGTTTGAGATAGCAGCTTTTGTAAGTTTTTGATTTGAATCATCAATTAGAAAAAGAATTGCAAGCTCATAACCCAGTGCCATTGGGATAATGTCTGCAATCTTTTGAACCATTTCATCAAAGTCTGAGGTTGCAAGAACAATCTCAATAAGTTTATATGTAGCGTCAAGTGCTCTGTTTTTATCAACCAGAGCCAGAAGCTCTTCCTCTTTCAGTTGGTAAGTAGGTTTTCTATCCATAGGCAGTTTGTATTTTTATTATATACATCAAACTGGTAAGTTTGGAGAGTTGATTTTATATAGATCTTATATTTCCGTCCTTAATTATTTATTCGTTAGCAATTTCTTTAGCTCTAATGTTTTTTTGGTAATCTAAAGGAGGTACTTCATATAATTTACGTTCCTCATCAGTTGTAGATTTTTCATACTCACATAAAAACCATTTTCCATCTTTTTCTTCAAACTGAGTTCCAAATTTCTGAGGATGCCCTATGTCTAAAAGAAGCCTATCTAAGGCCCTTGCGTATAGCCACTTTCCATCCGAATACCCCATACTTATAGAAAGATAAGATAAAGACAAAGCTATAGTTAAATCGCTAAGATTTTCACTATGGTGAAAAAGCATTGCAGCATAGAAAAGGTCTTGTTTTGTTGTTATTTCACCTTTGTCTAAGAGATACCTCGCATATTCTATTCTTTCTTTATCCTTTTTGTCGATTAGGGCTACATCCTTTTTACTGTCCCAATCCATTTTTTCTCTATCTTTTTGGTCTTGGTTATATACATCTTTTATACTTTCATATGGATAGTCAGTTTTGTTTTTCACTGTGCTGATTATATAAAAATTACCTTTATATTAAAAGGATTTGATACTTCAACTGTCTTTGAGTTTGATATATACTTAAATTAATATGCTTACAAAAGACGAGGGCAAGATGCCCAATAATATTCTTATAATTGAAGATGAGCACGATATTAGAGATGTTTACGTTGAAGTATTAGAAGAGGCGGGATTTGTGGTTGACCAAGCAAAAGATGGTGAAGAAGGAATGGAAAAGATAAAAGCAGGGGCTTGGGATCTACTCCTTTTGGATATAATGCTTCCAGGAAGAGACGGACTTAAGATATTAAATGAAATGAAAAATACACCTGGATTAAAAAAAGGTCCTGTTGTAGCACTAACTAATTTGAACAGTGACAACATTATTCAAGAAGCATTTGGTGCTGGAGCTGATGGTTATTTAATAAAATCACAAGTTACACCAGATAAGATTGTTGAAGAAGTGAATAAGTTTTTTAATAAAGAAGACTAAGGGTTAAAAACTGTATAAAATTATTCCCAAACTTACTGTTACATTTAGACTAGCACCTTTGCCATATATAGGAATCATTACAATTTTGTCACATATGTTTAAAGTATTTCTATTAATTCCGCCATCCTCGTGTCCAACAATGAAACATACCTTTTTCTTAGTTTTAAGATATTTTTGTAGTTCGTAATGAGGTATTGCATCTTTGGTAAGTTCTACACCGATTATTGTGTAACCACTCCTTCGTAGCTCATTTATTGCTTGTTCTGAAGTTTCAATATAATTCCAAGTTATATTATCTTCCATTCCTCTTGAGACCTTTCTTAATCCTTTACCAAATGGTGGGGTTCTAGATATACCTGTTAAAATCATTCTTTTAACATTAGCGCCCGCAGCTGTCCTAAACATGGCAGAGACGTTTTTTGCGTACTGGATGTTTTCCAGGATTACTGTGATTTCAATTTTTCTTTCAGGAAAATTT
>JAHIRX010000056.1 GCA_018818485.1 Patescibacteria group bacterium | reverse complement strand
TCAAGGTGTAGTAGATATTCTTAAGAAAAATGGGGTTGAGGATGAGGATATAATAGTTGGCGCCTATCTACACCATATTTACAGTATAACTAATACTCCAAATGAAGATAAACTTATAGAGGAATGCGGTAAAGAGGGCCTAGAAATTGCGAAATCCTATCATAAACTAGCTGAAAGTGAGTTTACCCATATTTATCCCAAAGATATTAGTGAAACACTTATTCTTCAAGCGTTCCTTAACCTTGCAGATAACCCAAAAACACTAATATTAAGAATCGCAGATAAAGTAGAAAATATTAAGACTGCACATTCTTTAGAAAAAGAACTAGCAAAAAAAGTAGCAGAAAAGGCCTTATATATTTATGCCCCAATTTGTAGGCTACTTGGAGTACATAATTTTGTAAACACCTTAGAAAACGAGGCATTTAAAATACTTTACCCTGATATTTACTTTAATATACAAGAGTACTTAGAGAAAAATCTTCCCGAACTTCAAAAAGAACTTAAAGAAATATCAATATTTACAAAAGATATTTTGAGTGAGAAAAAGATTAATTGCAAAATAGACTACCGTATAAAGCATATCTACTCTATCTATAGAAAGATGCAGAAATATAGAGATAGAGATCTTTCAAAAATATACGATATCGCAGCTATGAGAGTTTTAGTTGACTCTGTTGAGAACTGTTACGCAGTGGAGGGAATATTAAAAGAGATATGGGATTATCTTCCTGATGAACGTGATGACTATATTCAAAATCCTAAAACTGGTGGATACCAAAGTATACATAACACTTTTAAGGTATCTGAGAAAATTAATTTAGAAATCCAGGTTAAAACATTCGAGATGCACGAAAACAACGAATTTGGTATTGCTAGTCATACTTTCTATAAGACAGGAAGTACGCTAAAGAAGAAACTAAAACAAAACCCAAAGTTTTTAAAGCAACTTAACTTCTTAGAGTTAAAATCTGATATTAAAATAGATGAATTTAAAGATAATATTTATGTATTTACACCTAAAGCAGACATTATCGAGCTACCTAAAGGTTCTACTGCTATAGATTTTGCTTATGCAATTCATAAGGGTTTGGGAGATAGTTGTGTTGGGGCATTAATTAACAACGAGTTTAAAGCTGTAAATACCAAACTAAGTAGTGGGGATAGAGTTGAGATAAAAACTTCAAAAACAAAGAAAAGACCTAGTAAAGATTGGTTGAAGGAGGCAAAAACGAAAAAAGCTCGTGAGGCGATAAGAAAATCAATAAGAGAAACTATTTAAGTCTTTGAAATTCTTTATGAACAGTGTGTTTTCGGAGCTTCGGATTATATTTTTTAAGCTCAAGTTTCTTTTCAGTGTTAATACGATTCTTTTGAGTCACATAACTGCGCTTTCCAGTTTCGGAGCACTCCATTCCTATTAAATTTCTGTTTCCTTTTTTCTTTGCCATAGACAGCTTATATTATACAAAATAAGTAAAATTAGCAACTAAAAAGTTGAACTTATAAAAACAGTTATTAATATAAGTAAAACGCTGTGTTACAATCGAAATATTGCAATGACACCATATGATCATAAGAAAATTGAAGAGAAATGGAAAAGTCATTGGACTGAGGACAACATATATGAAGCAGTTGATTTTTCTGATAAACCCAAAAAATACATTTTAGCTGAACTTCCCTATCCCTCTGGTAGCGCACTTCACATTGGGCATGTTATGAGATACACCCTACCTGATGTTTATTCAAGGTACCTAAGAATGAATGGGTATAACGTTATGTTTCCGATGGGGTGGGATTCTTTTGGACTTCCGGGAGAACATTTTGCTATTCAAGAAGGAAAACACCCATCAAAATTGATTGACGAGACCGTTGAATACTACCGAGAATCAGTTCAAAGAATGGGATATGGGGTTGATTGGAATAGAGAGATTAAGACTACAGATCCTAAATACTATAAATGGACTCAGTGGCTATTTTTAAAGCTATTCAAAGAAGGTCTAGCAGAATACAGAAAGATGCCTGTTTGGTGGTGCGATGAGCTTAAATCAGTACTTGCTGATGAGGAAGTAGTTAATACAAAGGATGGAATTAAAGTATCAGAAAAAGGAAATTACCCTGTTGAAAGGAAAATGTTTTCCCAGTGGGTACTAAAAATACCTCAATATGCAGAAAAACTTATCCAAGGACTTAATGAGGTAGATTTTCCAGATTCTATAAGGAACGCTCAAATTAACTGGATTGGTAAAAGTGAAGGTGTTGCAATCAAATTTAAATCTGATGATATAGACTTTGAAGTATTTACTACAAGACCTGACACTTTATATGGTATTACTTTTATGGCATTTGCTCCAGAGCATCCCTTAATTATTAAGTTCTTAGAAAAAACTGAAAACAAAGATGAGGTTAAGAAATATATTCAGAAAACTATGAACAAATCAGATCTAGAAAGACAAACCTTAAAAGAAAAGACAGGAGTTGAACTAAAAGGTATCGAGGTTGAAGTACCACTAACTGGTAAAAAGGTCCCAGTCTTTATTGCAGACTACGTAATTATGGACTATGGAACTGGAATACTTATGGGAGTGCCTGCTCATGATACAAGAGACTTTGAATTTGCAGATAAGTTTGATCTAGAGGTTATAAAAGTTATTGAACCTGCAATAAAACAGGACATGCCATTTGTTGATGAGGGAACAGTAATAAATAGTGGTGATTACAATGGGATGAATTCAAAAGATTTTGCTAAGAAAATTACTGAAGACTTGGAAAAGCAAGGTCTTGGTAAGCCAGATGTTCAATACAACATTAGAGACTGGGTATTTAGTAGACAAAGATATTGGGGAGAGCCTATTCCTCTTGTTCATTTAGAAGACGGAAGTATAAAACCAATTTGCGATCCAGATAATCCTAAGGAAGTTGAAACATATCTTCCTTTAAATCTACCAGTATTAGAAGATTACACACCTACTGAGGATGGATCTTCACCACTTGAAAGAGATCAGAGTTGGATAAATACAAAAATTGATGGAAAAGAAGCTAAAAGAGAAACAAGTACTATGCCTACATGGGCAGGATCATGCTGGTACTACATTAGATATATTGATGCAAAAAATGATAAGGAGTTTGCAGATTTTGAAAAGCTAAAATACTGGCTTCCTGTAGATAAATATTTTGGTGGAGCAGAACACACAACAATGCATCTTCTTTATTCTAGATTCTGGCATAAGTTTTTATATGATCAGAAACTAGTTCCAACACCAGAGCCATACCAATGGAGACTTAATGGAGGTCTTATGCTTGGAGTTGATGGTAAAAAGATGAGTAAATCACGAGGAAACGTTGTTGAACCTATGGAAGTTGTTGATGAGTATGGTGCTGACGCCTTAAGAATGACTGTTCTTTTCTTAGGACCATACGAAGATGTTTATCCTTGGAATCCAAGAAGTATTACAGCGTTAAGTAAATTGATATCAACGGTGTACAGCTTAAAGGATAAGATTAGTGAGGCTCCCGCTACTCCTGAGGCTCAAAAAGTATTTCATAAGATGTTAAAGAATGTAACCGGAATGATTAAAAACCTGAAAATGAATACTTGCGTATCTGAATTTATGATCTTTTTAAATTCGATAAAGAGTGAAAAAGAGATAAACAAAGATATGTATCTAAATTTTATTAAAGTACTTGCTCCTTTTGCTCCATTTATGTGTGAAGAGGTTTGGCAAGAATTAAATGAGTTTAAAAATTGGGACAAGGAAAACAGTGTTCATATCCAAGAATGGCCAAAGTTTAATGAAAAGTTAACAAAAGATGATGTTATTATCCTACCTATACAAGTAAATGGAAAGGTTAGGTCTGAAATTGAGATAAAAGCAGATGAGTCTGAGGAAAAGGTAAAAGAAATGGTTCTTTCTGATGAAAAGATACAAAAATATCTAGATGGTAAAAACCCTAAACAAGTAATCTATGTGAAAAACAGAATTATTAATATTGTTACATAAACTCTACTTATCATTTGAATCTACAAGTATATTTGTGTATTATTTACTTACTTTACGCCTATAATTTACATATATCCCGGATAGTGTAAACAATCCCAAATATAAGCGTAAGTAGTAGTGTGTTCCGGGTTTATTGGCCCTAGAGAAATAAATAAAGAGGTGTGGCGCTTTTTTATTTTTAATTACTCTAGGAAGAAAAAAGCCTGCGAGATGTGCTATCTGGTCCATACCCTCCTGACCAGCGCATATCCCAGGCTTTATTTTATTTCAATCTAAAGGTAACAGTTACAGATTTAGTTATACTTGAACTTCCCTCTTCAATTGGAAATCCTCCACCACCCATTCCTTCTGCTCTCATTATTCCAATATCGTACCCACCAACACCACCCTCAACAATATTAACTAACTTTCCTATTCTTTTACCACTTGCTTTTGCCAATGCAGAAGCTTTCTGTCTTGCATCTTCGACCGCATCATTTAATATAGCTTCTTCATCTATTTCATCAGGATCTACTCTTAAATTAGGTCCCCACATTGTTGAGTTATCATAGCTTGCAAGAAGTGCTGTTAATTCAGATGATTTGTCCAAATCTCTAAGAGTAACTTCAACAGAGTAACTGGCATACCAATCCCCTGGTTCATACTTTGTTGACCTTCCTTCATCAAAGATAGGTTCTTCTCTTTGATAAATATTTAAATATTGTGTTTTCAAATCTTTACCGGGAATCCCAAATTCTTTTATGTCTGCGACAACCTTGTTTATTTCCTCTTCCACCTTACTAACAGCTACAGTTTTATCTTCATCATTTATTTCTACAGTAACTGAGAAACTAGCTATTTGATTTGTTACCTCATGAGTAGCTTTACCCGTAACGGTAATTGTATCTGTAGAGACGTAATTAATATAAAACAAGTATCCCCCTAAAATCACAGCAGCAGCTAGTAGTCCTGGAAGAAATTTCTTAAGAGACGTAATATTTAGTTTTTTCATATCTATTTTCATATCTCTATTTTACACGTATCATCAGTTATCTCTCAATAGCTTTCTAATATGTAAGCCAAACCTTTTAAGTCTTCCTTTTGTACTAAAGTAAGCGTTGTGTTTGTTCTTATAGTCAAATTCTTTTGTTGTAGTTATGAACACCTCATTCATAATTTTCTCCCATTTTGTTTCCTCGTATAACCATTGGTTTGGTGGAATAAAGTCAATAAAAGAAAAACTACCTTTTTGATCTATTGCTATATTTCCAGGAGTAGTGTCAAGAGGCACATTTTGAGGAAATTTCTTAATGAACGCTGCTGATTTACGAATAATTTCCTTTTTGTATTTATTACTTCGCCTACCTACAAGGATCTCCTTTAAAGATTTTCCCATATAGCTTTCTACAATATATAAGTTAGCTCTATCCTTTGCGTCTAGAAATATATCGTAAGTAAATGGAACCCTTACACCTTTAGATTCAACTAAATTTTTGACGTTTAGGTAGTCTCTAATAACTAACTTTCCAAACTCATTATTTAACAAATTTTTACCACATCGTTTAACTACAACATTAAGACCTTCGAAATAATATAGCTCTGCTGTACAATTGGTGCCTTTCGGAAGTATTTTTACAAATCCGTTCTTCATAAAGGTATAATATCACCCATGGATGAAGGGCTAATTAAAACATCAGAAGAGATAAATATTATGCGAGAAGGTGGAAAAATACTCGCTGGCATCTTGCAGGAGATTAAAAAGAATATAAGACCAGGACTTGATGTCTGGAAATTGGAGGAATTGTTTTTAAAACTATGTGAAGAAAATAGTGTGTTTCCAGGATGTAAAGCTT
>JAHIRX010000055.1 GCA_018818485.1 Patescibacteria group bacterium | reverse complement strand
GCACTTTATCACGCACCTCCCTTGCATTATCTTTTGAGATTTGTATGTATTCTTCTGCGTTGTTTTTCCTATCCAGTTTTTTTAGTTTCCTCTCCAGTTTTGAAAAGAACGTTTCTAGATCTGGCAGGTTAGGAATAGTGCTCTTCTTTGGCTTCTGAAAAAGCTTTATCTGACTCAAGATGTCTTTTAGAGAATTGTTATATGGAGTCGCAGTCACAAGAATTACCCTCTTTCCTCGGCAAATACGAGCTAGGTGTTCATAAGTGATGTTTGTTTCAGCTCGAAACCTGTGTGCTTCATCAATGAACACATTGTCGTATTTCTCAACGCCCTCTTTAAGCAGCTTTTCTAGCTTACCAACAGATTCACATCTCTTAGGAACTCCAAAATCATAAAACACATTCTCCCAAGACCCAGGATTATTTCTGTCTAGTAGTGCAGGAGGTGCTATGACAAGATGTCTACCTGGAATCTGCTGTGCAAGCAGGGCAGCCATATATGTCTTTCCAAGTCCTACAACATCAGATATAAAAACTCCTCCATACTCCTCAATAATTTTTTTAGCATTTAAAACTGCTTGCTCTTGATACTCTAGCTCTTTAAAGGATTCTGGAACATATTTGATAACCATTTCTTCATTCCGATTTAAATCTGATTTAAAGTATTCGTAGAGGAATTTTAGATATAACTCATAAGGCAAAATCGTATCGTTTAGCCATGTCTTTCCCTGAATAGTCTCAATATAATCTTTGCTAACATCTACTCCATCTTTCCATAAATCTTCAAATTTATTCTTTGCAAATTCATAATCAGACCGGTTCTTTAGCTCAACATTGAATTCTAAATTGTCCTGCAGGCCCGCCTGTGAGAAATTACTCGATCCTGTTATTACTCGTCCCTTATCTATATGCCCCTCAGGAAAACCCATAACGTATAACTTGGCGTGAATTTTTTCAGATGGATAAGCTCTGATTTCAAGTTTTCCGCTCCGTAGCCAATCTTGGAACTTATGCACACCTTCTTCTACCTTCTCGTTGTCTTTAGATTGCTCCATTTCCTCGATAATTCGATTGGAAAATCTCTCCTTTGTTTCGGCAGAAGAAAACTGTAATTCCATT
This sequence comes from Patescibacteria group bacterium, assembly GCA_018818485.1. Lineage (GTDB taxonomy): Bacteria > Patescibacteriota > WWE3 > UBA101185 > UBA10185 > JAHIRX01. Next base: position 929 of record JAHIRX010000055.1, on the reverse strand, counting down.
TGAGGTGCATTCCTTGCTTCGTCGATTAACTCGTATGTACTTTTATTTGTGCTAATTCCAATTAAGATTCTAATCTTTTCAGTATTCTCTAAGGACTTGTATATAGTGTAGAAGCCGCTAGAAAAGAAATATCCCACAAGGACATCGAAGAATTGAGTACTTTTAATTAGAACCTTGAACCGCTCAGCAAGGCTTCTATCCTCTTCGTTAGTAATAAATGTTAGATCAGTTGACATATCTCATGTAGGTAGAGGAATTGCCTGAGTAGAACTATCAAGGAGGAAGATTACACCTTTAGTAAGAAGAATTGTATCAGAAGTTCTCTATCTTCCAATATTATTGCACATTTGCTTCTGTTCCACTTATACCAAATATACCCTTATTAGTGCAAAAATATAAATATTCCATTTTTAGCACCTCCATTTCATCCCGCATTTTGTTTGCATTCACGCTACTCAGGTCTACCACCTTCAATTAGCGGACTACATTAATAAGAATATTTGACAATTCAATATTGGCACTCTAAAATGACGAGTGCTAAATAATACATTGCAATCACTATGCCAAGAGCAACTAAGAGAAAATCATCTACAAGGCAAAATTTTCTTAAGAAGCGTGGTCTTAAGAAGACTCCTAAAGGAAAACAAATTGATCACAAGAAATCGTTGTCCGAGGGCGGATCAGACTCTCAGAAAAATTTGCGCCTCATTAAGAAGTCTACTCATGCTAAGAAAACGACTGCCGAAGCGCGTCGCAGAGCTAGGAGAAAAAAGTAAGCATCTGTATTAGTTATGTTAGCCAACAGTTCGTTTACCAAGAAAATATGGCAAAGAAAAAAAAGGATAAAGAAGAGGCTAAAGAAATCGAATTACCTATCGAGCTGCTCAAAGTTCATACGACTGAGTTCGACAAATATTTGGTATCTATCT
>JAHIRX010000054.1 GCA_018818485.1 Patescibacteria group bacterium | reverse complement strand
AATGTTGGTCTTGGAGAGGTCAAAAAGGAGGAAAAATAATATGTCTAAAATTATTGGAATAGATTTAGGAACTACAAACAGTGCTATGGCAATTATGGAGGGTGGAAAAACCAAAGTAATTCCTAATGCAGAAGGAACAAACACTACCCCATCTATAGTGGTTCCTGATCAAAATATTGTAGGGATTCCTGCAAAAAGACAGCAGGTTGTTAACCCCAGAAACACAATCTTTAGTATAAAAAGATTGATGGGTAGAAAGTTTTCTGATGAAACTACCCAAAAGATAAAGAAGAATTACCCCTATGAAATAGTTGAGGGTAAAAATGGTCTTGCTTGTGTAGAAGTAGAAGGAACTACTTATACTCCACAGGAAATTTCTGCGAAAATCTTGGCAAAAATGAAAACTGACGCGGAAGCATTCTTAGGAGAAGAAATAAAAGAGGCTGTTATTACAGTACCTGCATACTTTGATGATTCTCAAAGAAATGCAACAAAAGAAGCTGGCCAAATTGCTGGTTTTGAGGTTAAAAGAATAATTAATGAACCTACCGCCTCAGCTTTAGCATACGGCCTTGATAAAAAGAAAAATGAGACTATCGCAGTTTATGACCTTGGTGGTGGAACATACGATATTTCAATTCTTGAAATTGGAGATGGTGTCTTTGAGGTAAAAGCTACAAATGGAGATACATACCTTGGTGGAGATGATTTTGATCAAGAAATCATTAATTGGTTACTAGATGAATTCAAAAAAGAAAATGGTGTTGATCTTTCTAAAGATAGACAAGCTATGCAAAGACTTAAAGATGCTTCCGAGAAAGCAAAAATTGAACTTAGCTCAACAATGGAAACTGAGATTAATATTCCATTTATCACTGCTGACAAATCTGGTCCTAAACACTTAAATGTGAAACTAACCAGATCAAAGTTAGAACAACTGGTTGACGAACTAGTTCAAAGAAGTATACCTCCAATGGAAGCGGCGCTTAAAGATGCTGGAATGAAGAAGACAGATATAGATGAGGTAGTTTTGGTAGGTGGGATGACTAGAATGCCAAAAGTACAGGAGATTGTTAAGAATTTCTTTGGTAAAGAGCCACACAAAGGGATTAATCCTGATGAGGTTGTTGCAGTTGGGGCTGGAATTCAAGCTGGTGTACTTTCTGGGGACGTAAAAGACGTCCTTCTTTTGGATGTTACTCCCCTAACTTTAGGTATTGAAACACTTGGTGGAGTATCTACTCCATTAATAAAAAGAAACACCACTATTCCAACTTCAGCAAATCAGATATTTTCTACCGCTGCAGATAACCAAACAAGTGTAGAGATAAATGTGTTGCAGGGCGAACGTGAGATGGCCTCTGATAATAAGTCCCTTGGAAGATTTATCCTTGATGGTATTGCTCCCGCACCAAGAGGGGTTCCTCAGGTTGAGGTTACCTTTGATATAGATGCAAATGGAATTATTAATGTCACTGCAAAAGATAAGGCTGTAAATAAAGAACAAAAGATCACTATCCAAGGAGGTACTGGTCTTTCTGAAGATGAGGTTGAAAAGATGGTTAAAGAGGCTGAGGCACATTCAGAAGAAGATAAAAAGAGAAAAGAGCTGGCTGAAGCTAGAAACATCGCGGACACTCTTTGTTACACAGCAGAAAAATCACTAAAGGATGCTGGGGATAAAGTACCTGAAGATATAAAAAAAGAAATTGAGAAAAAAGTTAAGGACTTAAGAAATATACTTCAAACTGCAGAGGCTGAAGAGTTAAAACAAAAAACCCAAGATCTTTCAACCTCACTCCAAAAGATTGGGGAACATTTATATAAACAGGGAGAAACGTCTAAAGAGGGTGAAAACTCTGAGGAAGACAAAAAAGAGGAACCTGTTGAAGGTGAGATTGTAGAAGAATAAAAAAATTCGCATAATGCGAATACAAAAACTTAAGCCCCCTGATCGGGGGCTTTTGTTTTATTAAAAGCCCGCCTTACTCCATTTCTTCAGACTCTTCTTCTACTTCTTCTTCTACTGCTGGAGCTTCTTCTCCCATAGGAGCTACTTCCTCTACTACTACTTCTTCTGGCATTACTACTGCATCATCTGCAGGAACTACTGCATCATCAGCTGCTGCTGGCTCTTCTCCCATAGGAGCATCTTGTGTTGTTGTATCTTCTGGCATCATAAATAAACGACCCCCTTTCAAATAAAATCTAATTACTTATCAAAAGTATACCAAAAAGAGTTGACTGGCAATATGAATCACGGCTATTATTACATTACTGCCTATGGATATATTACAACCATTTTTATATGCTTCGTTAATTTTACTCGTCCTGGCTTTCACAGTAGTTGTTATCTATATTTCTTTAATCCTTAGAGAGGTTAAAGAAATGGCAAAGGAAGCAAAAGAAAGTGTTCAAAATGTTAGAAAGGTAACTTCAAGTATCATTGCTCCACTCTCCTCTCTTGGTGGAGTACTAGCAGGTATAGGAAAAGGAATTAAAGCCATAAGATCAATTTCAGATGAGGAAGAAGATGAAAAATAAAGAAGAAAAACATTCAGGTAGTAAGTTCTTTAAAGGTGTTTTTTGGGGTGTGCTCGCTGGCACGGTTCTGGGTATTTTATATGCCCCGGAAGAAGGAAAGAAAACCAGAAAGAAAATAAAAATACTCTCAGATGAAGCAACCGTAGAAGGTAAAAAGGTTGTTAGGAAAGCAAAAACTAAGGTTGAGAAATTTAAAGAAGAAGCAGAACCAATTGTTGAACAATATAAAGAAAAGCTTTCTGAGATAGCAGAGACTATTGATAAAGAGAGTATTCCTGTAAGAGACGCATTAGAAGACGCTGTGGACTCAGTATCTGATGGTGCTAAAAGAGTAAGTAAGAAATACTTTAAAGGTACTAAGAAAAGATAATCCTCTATTCAACCTTTCTTCTCCAGTGTTAGAATAACTGCATGAGTAATTCTGTACAACCTGAAGCTATTACTGGATTAGGGTCTGCTTCCACAGAAATACCGGAGGAAAAGTCTGAAATATTAAATGGTTCTGATGAATATACTAAACACCCCTCTCATAAACAGGGGTCTTCGGAAGTAGGTGCCTTAGAAAGTACCCCTACCCAAGAAGTCGAGTCTGTGACTGATATTACTAAAACTCCAAACGTTAATAACGAAACCGACAAGGTTAAACCCGATATACCAGTTTCCAAAGGTGCAGACACTCTGACAACACTTGCTGGTGAAATTGAGGCTGGTGCGAATGAGAGATACAAAGAACAAATTGGACAAATTTACTAGACCTAATAACTGCCCATGGATATTGCAGATACAATAAATAACATTTTACAGACACTTCTAACATTAGGGATTCTCCTTCTCTTTACTTTTCTAGTATTTACCTTAATAGCAAACTTTGGTCGTAAAAGAAAAGAAAAATTAGATAAATTTAAACTTACATTTCTTCAAATAAGGTTACCCCCAGATAATGAAATTGAGATAAAGGCTGCAGAACACATGTTTTCCAACCTAGTAGGGTTTAAAAAAGGATTCTTTAAGGCACTTTTTACTGGTCAATATCGTATTTCTTTTGAAATTGTAGGTAAAAAAGAAGGTATTTCTTTTTATGTTGTGGTTCCAAACGAAATAGCACCTATGGTTGAAAAGCAAATAAATGCGTCATACCCTACTGCAGAGATAGACATTATTAACCCCCACGAAATCTGGGACAGAGGAAAATTCACAAAAGTTTCAGAATTTAAACTTAAAGGACCTCCTTACTACCCAATTAAGGTTTATGAAGATCTAAAAAATGACTCTCTAAGTTCCACAACCTCAGCCATGAGTAAGTTAAGTCCTGATGAGGTACTTGCAGTTCAGTATGTTATTCAACCAGCTAATGATGGGTGGAGACTTGGAGGACGTAGATACATTGGAAATGTAAAGATGAGACAGGCTCAGGCTAAAAAATCTGTAAACATTGATGAAAAGTTCTTAGAAGGTATTGAAGGAAAAATTGGAAACCCAGGCTTCTATACAAAAATTAGAGTTATTTCTATTGCAGCAGATAAGTTTTCAGCAAATTCCCAGATTCAGAATATGGCAAGTGCCTTCGAACAATTTACTAACCCGACTTATAACAAGTTTTCAAACAAAAATCCTCTCTTTCCTAAAAAACTAGTTAACGACTTTGTGTACAGAAAGATAAGAGTAAAAAATCTAAGTATACCTATCTTGGGTATAGGGATATACTCTAATGTTTCTGTTTTAAATAACATAGAGTTAGCAACTATCTTTCACTTTCCAAACAAAGATGTGGGCACCCCGAACATTTTGTGGCTTGGATCAAGAAGGTCTCAGGCTCCTACTGAAACCCCTGATGAGGGCATATACATAGGAGATAGCCTATTCAGAGGTGTAAAAAGGGAGATATTTATCAAAGAAAAAGATAGAACTAGGCATTT
>JAHIRX010000053.1 GCA_018818485.1 Patescibacteria group bacterium | reverse complement strand
TTAGAGGACTTTGTGTCAGATACAAATTTTAGCACTTCAAATGTCGTTTTAGGTCTTAATGAAACCAATGTATTCATGAGAATAATTAGTCTTCCCATAATGAGTGAAAAAGAGCTTAAGAGCTCGATTAAGTACGAAGCAGAACAATATATTCCCATACCATTAGATCAAGTTAACCTCTCATATCAAAAAGTTGAAAACGATCCTTCTGAAAAAGGAAAGATGAATGTCCAGATTGTTGCAGCAAGAAAAGACGTATTGGAAAAATATATCGAGATACTTAGAAAATCAAGGCTTGTTCCAAGAGCAATTGAACCAGAAACTATTGCATTAGGAAGAGTTCTTGGAGATACTCCTGAGGCCCCAACTGGAGCTATGATTTTGGATATGGGCTACTCAAATACTCTGATTATTGTTTGTTACGGTGGTTACGTGAGATTTACCCGTGCTATACCTGTTGGCGGAAGCACAATAACCAAGTCACTTCAACAAGCTTTAGATCTAGATTTAGAGCAAGCGGAGGAATACAAGAAAGTTTATGGACTTGATCCTTTCCAAGGAGATGGAAAAGTGGCTGAGGTAATTAGACCAATTGTTGATAATCTCATAACGGAAGTGAAGAGAGCTAATGTTTTCTTCACAAATCATAATCCAAATGCTAACATTAAACGTGTAGTGCTAAGCGGAGGAACTGCCCTTATGCCAAATCTGCTAAGTTATGTTGCTGATAAATTGGATATTGAGGTTGTTTTAGCCAATCCCCTAAATGGGATTGAGGTTTCTCCTAAACTTGAAAAAAGAAAGTCAGTTCTAATTGAAAATGCTTCTAGTTTTGCAACAGCAATTGGACTTGCTTTAAGAAAGATATAATATGCCTGCCGATATAAACCTGATACCTCAGGCCGAAATAAAAGAGCAACAGAAATCTAAAGCCATAAAGGGTAGTACAGTCTTTTCAGTGGTCTTTATGCTTATTGTTTTAGTTGTCGGAGGATATTTTTACTACATTACTAACAGTGTAAAATCACAAATTTCTTCAGTTGAGTCTAGTATAGAAGTTTTAAGAGCAGATATTACTGACCTGTCTGAGGTTGAAATATCAGCTAGAAATTTAGATAAGAAATATAATGTTCTAAGAAGCCTTTTTACCGAGAGATTAAGATATTCTCTCCTATTAAAAGAACTAAAAGGTAGACAACCCAGTGATCTTGAGATTCAAAGTCTTGATATAAAACCGGCATCCATGAATGTATCTGGGATAGCTGATAATTATATTTCTATTGCTAATTTTGTTAACTCGCTTGTTAGTAAGGATTTCGAGGGAGGTGTGGAGGGTCTCAAAGAGGTATTTACTTCGGTTTCCCTCAACTCAGTAAGTCTGGAAGGCTCTACAAATAAAGTTAAGTTCTTTATCGTAGTTGAGTACGATGTTTCAAAGCTTAAATCATAACTATGCTACAAAATGAAGAAAACAATAAAATAATTTCACAAGAAGAAGTAAGTGACTTTGAAACAAAAGATGTAGAAAAGAAGGGTCTTAATATAGACACAACTGCCATTAGAGAGGCACTTCTAAATTTTGTGTTCCCTTTGATTTCTTTAGTGGTTTCGGTAGTTTTAATAGTCCTTTTTGTATATCCAACTATTAAGGATTACCCAGAAGTTAAGGCAGAGCTAGATCAGAAGAATATCCTGAAGGATACTTTGCAGAACAAGATTGGTAACCTGAAAAAACTTGTAGATTTCAAAGAATTTGTAGAGGAAGACTCTGATCTTGTGAGTAAGGTTATAGTTTCTGAGGCAGAGGTTCCAAAGTTATTGGATCAAATTCATCAGATAGCTACTAACTCTGGAATGACTGTTGATAGATTAAGCTACTCATACGGTGGTGGGGACCAGACCGGTGCCTCCTACAATACTGTTATCGTCTCTCTTGGTACAGAGACTAACTATGAGCAAATTGTTCTTTTTATGGAGTCTGTAGAAGATGCTGCTAGATTTGTTAGTGCCCCAAGTTTTAGGTATTCATCTAGTAGATCAGCAGAAGGAGATAATAGACTATCTGCAAATTTCTCTGTTGAGTCACCATATCTTTTTGTTCAATCAAATGCTGTAACTGATGAGCCTGTTAATCTAGACGTTTCATCTCAAGAGTTTGTTGATTTCGTGAATATGATAAAGGGACTTAGATATTATGAATTCTTAAATATTGATGTTGAGGCCGTAGAAGAAACAGAAGAAGCGACAGAAGAAGAAATAACTGAAGATGCACCTGAAGAAATCGAAGGAACCCCAGAGGAGAATCCTCCAGTCGAAGAAGCACCCCCTGTTACTGAGTAGTACTGTTTTTATCCCTCCATTTTTCTATTTCAGCATGGTTTCCAGACAGTAGGACTTCTGGTACTTTTAATCCCATAAAATCTTCAGGTCTTGTATATTGAGGGTACTCGATCTTTTCCGAATCTTTGTCTGAAAAAGATTCAATTTTTGTTGCATCTTCTTTTTCTAAAACACCTGGGATCAGTCTTGATATACTTTCCATTACGGTAAGTGCGGGTAACTCACCTCCAGAGAGTATAAAGTTACCTATTGATATGATATCTGTGGCTAGGTACTGCTCAATTCTTGCATCCATTCCCTCATATCTTCCACAAATTAGCGTTATTTGGTCATATTTAGAAAGTTCTCTAGCCATGTTTTGGTTGTATGTTTTGCCTCTTGGTGATAGTGCAATAATTCTTGTGTTTTTTGGGAGATACCCCTTTCCTTTTACATGTTTTTCCATAGTATCTTCACCATAAATATCACAAAGTGCTTTATAAACAGGTTCAATCATTAAAACCATCCCCACTCCCCCACCATAGCTCTTATTATCTACAGTTCCATAGCTATCTAGTGCGTAATCTCTTAAATTCCATAGATTATACTGAGCTTTTTTTAGTTCTTTGGCTTTTTTAAATGGAAGTTCGCTAAAATGAGGTTTTAATAGCTGGGGAAAAAGAGTTAGTACATCGAATTTAATCATTTTCCTCAAGATCAACTTGGATTCTAACATTATCCTTAATGGCTTTTGCTTTGGCCATATTTCTAATACTTCTAATAGTTCTACCTTCTTTTCCGATTATGACACCCATATCATCTTTATCAGCAACAATCTTATATGTGGAAAAACTGTCTTCTTTGGTCTCTTCAACACCTACTGCCTCGGGCTTTGAAACAATTTGTTTAACTAAATATTCTATGAATTCTTTCATGGTTACTCTTTTTTATCTTCTTTATTTTCCTCTTTTTTTTCTTCGGGTTTTGGTTCCTCGGTGGGTTTTTCTTCGGGTTTAGGTTGTTCTTTAGGTGTCTCAGTGCTTTCTTTGCTGGTGTTTGCTCCTTCTTCTCCACCTTTATCTTCTGGTCCTGCCCAACCACCACCTTCTTTTTTAGCTACTTTCTTTGGTTCATAAGGAACATACTTATACTCACCCTTTATTAATTTTTCTACAGCATCTGTTACAAGCGCTCCTTTTTTCTTCCACTCTTCATATTTTTCTTTATCAATGTTAAAACTTTCTGGATTCATAGAAGGATTGTAGTGACCAATAACATCCAAAGCCCTCCCGTTTCTTTTATCGCGGGTTTGAGCTACAACTATTTTATAAGCAGGTAAATTTTTTCTTCCGACCCTTGCGAGTCTTATTGTGACTGACATAACTTATTGATTGTAACAAAAGCCTTTTTCATTGTCCAACGCTTTGGATTTTTTCAAGTGCTGTTTCAGCTGCACCTTGTTCGGCTTTTTGTTTACTATTTCCTTTCCCTATTCCCCAGGTATCTTTTCCTATAAATACCCCAACTTTAAACATTTTTTGATGATCAGGTCCCCAAGATCTAAGTATTTTGTATACAGGGGTTATATTAAATTTATCTTGGGCAGACTCCTGAAAAAGAGATTTTGCATCTTTATACTCATCATTTTTAATTACATCCTCGATCTTGTGCATTAACTCTCTTTCAACAAACTTTCTACACTGAGCTAGTCCTTTTTCTAAAAATAGAGCTCCAAGCACGGCTTCAAATGTATTTGCTAATATATATTCTCTTTCTCTTCCCCCTGTTGACTCCTCCCCATTGGATAAGAGTAAAAGTTCCCCATAATCTAATCTTTTCGCTTCTTTTCCAATCGAACTTGTACATACAACAGATGATCTAAAATTAGTTAGGTCTCCTTCCGGGTGATCTGGGTAGTTTTTGAAGAGGTACTCAGAAGATAAAAGTTGAAGAACAGCATCTCCTAAAAACTCAAGACGCTCGTTTGAGGGGTTTTCATATTTAGGGTGTTCATTTAGATAAGATCTGTGCGTAAACGCAGTCTTAAAAAGTGTTTCATCTTTTAACTTTATACCTAAGATCTTTTGTATTTTCTTGAAATCAAATTCCATGTTTTTCTTTCTGCTGCGAAAAAGGCGAAGGACTCAGTATTCTAGTGAATACTTCGGCTTTCTCTCAACTAACAAATTACTCAACTTGCTCAACTATACTATCAACTACGTCTTGGACAGTTTCAAAGTCTCCTACACTATCTGCCAACTCTATATGATAAGTTTCTTCAAGCTCGGCTAACATTTCAATAAGTTCCATTTCTCCGATATTTAAATCTTCCTCAAAATATGATCCTTCCAGGATTTCTTCTTTATCAATCCCAGAATGGTCAGATATTATCTTTTTAAATTTAGTTAAATATTCACTCATCTTTTTTACCTTCTACGTAATTATCAACTACAGTTCCCAATACCCCATTTACAAATTTGTGCGATGTGTCATTTCCAAAATCTTTGGCTATCTCTACAGCCTCATCAATTGCTACCTTTACAGGTGTCTTTTTCCCATAAAGTATCTCAAATATGGCAATTCTAAGTATTACTAAATCAATTTTCGCTATTTTGTCAATAGGCCACTCTGGAGCACATTCCTCAATAATTCTGTCTATCTCACTAATGTTTTTCTGAACCCCTTCCACAATAAACTTAGTTAAATTGTCATCATATTCAATACCTTCTGATTCTAAAATCTCTTTTGATATATCAATTGAAAGATCGGTATCTGGTTCTGTGAATAACCAACTAAATATGATTGATAAGGCTAGTTTTCTAGATGTATGTCTTGGGTCAGTACTAGTTTTCATTTTTTAAACTTCTATATTTTCCTCGATATGAGGTCTTTTGTAACCTTTTTTATCTTTTGTTTTAATTACGGTTACTTCCTCTCTTTTAAAATGAGAGTTTCTCTTTCTTCTTGTTCTTCCTTTTGAATGTTTTCTTTTTGGTACTGCCATAACAATGTAATTCTAACAACAAATTAAAGCTTATGAAATATATATTTGATAGGGTTGTTTGTCAACTAAATACTTGCATACGACTATAGGATAGTATATAATGCTTAAATCTAAAAAGAATCCAAAAAAAGAAAGGAAGTAAAATGTCAAAAGACTCGTTAGTTGGTATAAACTTCAAAAAACCCATCCCGAATGAAATGACCTTAATGCAAGCAGTAGAGTTGGGGTACAAGTACGAAAGTAAGGGAAACAACAGAGTAAGGGTTTATGAAGTTGATGGGGGAATTGACGAAGTTTTAAAGCTTCGTCTTAACCCGGTTGCTGGGCAAGACAAATGGGAAGTTTTTGTTAAGTTTGAGGTTGGAAAGCTTAGGGTAAAGAAAGAGATTGTTTTCGGGTATGTATACGCCAAAGATCTTAAATCTTTCGGTGTTGAATCCCCGCGAGAACTGGATCTTTCCAAAGAGCTTAACAAACTCAAGCAAAATTAGAAAAAGAGAGCTCTCTTTTGAGGCATAAATATGAAAATTATTTATGCCTCATTTGTATTTTATTGCTATTTACATTGCACTATAAGTTGTGATAGGATACCACAAGATAAAAACGAAAGGAGTCGCTATGGGATCGGATTTAAGAACCCTTGATCTTAAAGGAGCTAAGGAAGAAGGATTTTCCTTTTCTTACGGTGACGGTGTCTCTGTAAGTATAAGTCAGAGAGTTTATAACTCTAGGATTCGGAAAAACCAAATAGTTGATCTCGGAGAGTATAAAATAAAACTTTCTGCAAGTACCTTTAACTTGGGTAAGAAAAAGGAAGATAAGGATCCCTCCAAGGACGTTTGGTTTGTCTTTGTTGAGGTTCCCGACAGTCTACTAAATAGCTTAAGAAATTTAAGAATCGAGCTTGGTGAAATTACGCCCTCTGATTTGAAAAAACTGGGAGTAAACACACCTTACGAGATAGATTTATATTCTTGGCTTAAATTATAAAAGCACTGTTAACATAATATGTAAACGGTGCTTTAGTTTTTTATAAGGGTAAGATAGCTCTGTCCAAACTTACGATTATCTACCACTTTCAGGTTCGTGTTTTCTAGAATCTTTTCAATATCAAGATTATTTCCGTGGAAAAAAGCAATTATTCCATCTTCTTCTAAAATATTCTCTAGATTTTGCATTAGGAATTTATGTGAGGTGTCTTTGTAAAATGGATCTAGGAATATAACGTCGTAATTTCTAGGGGCGTCTCCAGCAAACTTTACTGCTTTTTTTCTCACTATTTCAACAAATTCTTGAGGCATCTAAGCTAACGCCGATAACCTTTGACAATGGCAATATCAAAGTTGAAGGTTATGATTATATCCTTGGAACAAATTCTACGGATATGACTTACGCTTTGATACTAGAAGCTATTAGCAAGGCTT
>JAHIRX010000052.1 GCA_018818485.1 Patescibacteria group bacterium | reverse complement strand
CTCGATTACCTTAGAATCAGCATACTCCTCCAAGTAAGAAACAAGTTTTTCATACAAGTCTTTTCCAATAATATAAGCTTTAACTTTACTTCTATTTTCGATAGCAACAGGATAATCTTCTGCTAAACCAATAGCAGCAGAAGGGTTTTCTTTTAATTTGGATACGGATATTCTAGTCATAGGGAAAGATTACTATAAAGTGGTCTTTTGTCAAGACCTATTAATAGGTCATTTATCTAGGAATTCTACTATTTGGTCTATCCTAGCTCTTTTTTGTTCAGTGGTATCACGATTTCTGATGGTTACACTGTCATCCTCTAAAGAATCGTAATCAATAGTAATACAGTAAGGGGTACCTATTTCATCTTGTGAAAGGTATCTCTTACCAATATTTCCCCTATCATCCCAATCTGTTGAGACTCCTGCTTGGGTGAGCATATTAAAAACTTCCTTAGCTTTAGATACTAAATCTGGCTTATTTCTAACCAAAGGAAAAACAGCAGCTTTATATGGTGCTACATCTTTATGAAGTTTCAAAACAACTCTATCCCCCTCATCTGCATACCCATTAACAAGAAGTGCTAAGAATATTCTCGTAGCACCAAATGTTGGCTCTACAACATGAGGAATGAACTTCTCTCCTGTATTTGGGTCAGTGTACATTAAATCTGTGCCAGACTTATCCATATGATTTCTTAAATCAAAGTCTGTTCTGTAAGCTAGACCAAACATTTCTTTAAACCCCATTGGAAATTCAAAGTCTAAATCTTCAGTTCTTACCGAGTAGTGTGCTCTTTCATCGTCTGTGTGCTCTCTCCATCTTAGCTTTCCTCCTGGAATACCTAAAGACTCAATCCAAGACTGCATATCTTTCCTCCAACTATTAAATATATCCTCCCATTTACTTTCATTAGGATTAAAAAAGTATTCAAATTCCATAAGCTTAAACTCAAGTGTTCTAAATATGAAGTTTCCTTTTGTTATTTCGTTTCTAAAAGCCTTACCAACTTGAGCTAAACCAAAGGGAAGTTTTGGTCTCATGGTATCAAGTACATTTTTAAAGTTAGTAAACATACCTTGGGCTATTTCCCCTCTAAGATAGGTTAGTGACTTATTCTCAGGAACAATTCCAATATGCGTTTCAAAAAGATTGTTAAATTTACGAGGTTTGGTCCAATCAAATTCACCACACTCAGGACAAGGAATATTGTGATCATTTATTATCTTCTCAAGTTCCTCTTCAGACTTACCCTCAACAATCTCAGGTTTTCCAGCTTTTTCTAGATACTCCTGAACCATCTTTTCTGCACCAGTTCTTTGATTACACTTCTTACAGTCAACCAACAGTTCGTTAAAGTTTGCAACATGTCCTGAGGCTTCCCAGACCTTCGGGGACATTAAAATTGCTGTATCAAGCCCGTAAATGTCATCTCTTTTAGTTACAAAGTTTTCCCACCAAAGATTTTCAATGTTTCGAAGCATCAAAACACCTAAAGGACCGTAATCATAAGTATTAGCAAGTCCTCCATATATTTCGGATCCAGGAAAAACAAAACCCCTTCTCTTACATAGTGACACGATATTTTGCATTAAATCAGCTTCTTTGGCCATAAAAAGAGTATATCTTAAATTTCTAAACTCTTAAACCTACTTTCTAGTTTTAAGTCTATATATCTTTTTAGTAGGCTATCGATTTCTTTAATTAAATCCTTTTCTTTCAATTTTAAATCTCCCTTCCATATCTTTCCCATCCATGAAACTAGATCTTCAGAAACTGGAAAGCCACTACCAGAACAGTCCCCACACACAAAACCCCCTCTAGAAATATTAAATGCATACTTTCTAGAAATACTAGAAAATATTTCTTTCTGGCATTTCACACAATTTTCAAAATCTAGTTGATAACCAAGCTCCTTCATAAATACAATTTCAAAATATACAACTGCTAAGTCAGGATTACACCTAGGCGTAGATAGAAGTTTTAAGGACCTTATTATCAGATCATAAAGCCTTTCGTCTTTTTCCCCCTCTTCTACTGTTTTGTGAACAAGTTCTAGGATAAAATAGGCTCTTTTGGAAGTTTCTAAATCTTTTTTTAACTCTTTAAAAGATTGAAGTGTTTTTACCTCATCAATATTTTTAAATCCCCCTTTACTCTCACTTATCTTTACACTAATAACGTTTAAACTATCTAAGTTTCCTGCTCTTCTTGATGAAATCTTTCTTACACCACGCGCTATAGCAGATATCTTACCTTCATCTTTAGTGTAAAGGGTAAAAATCTTATCAGCGTCTCTAAATTTAGTGCTTTTAAGAACTATCGCCTGAGTATTGTACTTTTTCACAGACCAAGAATAACTTTAATGTCTTTTATTATATTAACTTCTTCTTTCTTGTTTCCGTAAAGTACTGTGTGCTTCTCTGATTCTATACCAGGCTGCTTTTGAAGGTTCAAAACATAGTTATCGACAAATTCGGTGCCTACTGGTAGATAATACTTGAATGTTATTTCCTTTGTCTCGCCTGGCTGTAATGTAATCCAACCGCTAAACCAATTTTTATTTCTTTCTTCTCCAGTCATATTCATCTCCTGATCTTCTGATCCATCTACAGAAATTAGCTCTGATCCTAAAGGAGCGTATATTCTTACCCAATCTTTAAACTCTTTAACAAAGGCTGCATAACTTTCGTCAGGCTGATTGTATGTATATCTAATATTTACAGTTCTCATCCATCTATCACTATTTTTCTCCAAAGTGTGTGTTACTTCTTTAGTTGTAAACCAGTTGCTTTTGTCTCCGCCTAAGTTTGTGGAGACAATCATAGAGTAGTCTCCTTCAACAGGATCTGTAATCCTTCCTCCAATACCGTATTTCTCAACCAAAGCCTGCGCCTCAGGATCAAACAGATAGGCCAACACGTGCTTTCTTGTCGCAAGATCTACTCCTTTTTCTATTAGTTTAGGCCACAAATTACTATCTGACTCAAATACGTTAATAAGCATAGCTTCCATCAAATCCCCTAAAACTTTCTTTCTATTTACCTGTTCAGAAAGCTCAAGTGATGCTATTCTTTCTAGCTCAAAAACAACATTATCTTTTGTGTAGGTAATTCCGTTTACAGTTACTGGTCCTGTGGCTTCAAGTAATTCTGAAATTACGTATGTGTCAATTGCAAATATTCCATCAACTGCCTTTATCTCCCAAGGATTAATTCTTGCGGCTAGGTTATAAAATTTCATAAGTTGGTCCATTGAAGATACAAAGTCTGCATCATAGTTCATATCTCTTGCATACCAGTGCTCAACCTTAAGATATCTCATATACGCAGCTGGTGCGTCTGGAAAGTCATAGGTTGCATCGATATAGTCAAGAGTGTAATCGATGCTATACATATCTTTTGAGGTGAAATCAGAATCAAGCAGTCCATTTGTTACCTTAAATGTTGCATAATTAGTCATAAAGCCACCGGTTGGTCTAATCTCTTTATCATTTTGCATAATTATCATGTATCTTTTGGTGGGGGTACCTACGCCTAGAATCCCAGGGACTACCTGGAAGGCCTTTTTAATATCTGGGGCATACTCATCCGCATTAGAAAGGGTATTTTTAATAAACTCTACATTAGATCTAACTTGAACTTTTCCAATCTTTTTTGGATACTTTGTAGTATTAATGGACTTTAGTTCCTCACCAACCTTTGCTACCTTTTCAATTACCATATCCATTTTATCAGCCACCTCAGGCATTACAGAAATCCAAGATTGAAACGCTTCCATAAGTCCAGCTGTCTCTTCAATTTCTTGGTCTTCAGAAATTTTTAAACCGACAGCATCCGCAAAAGGTGTTACAACTACACTTGCTTCCCTTATCGCATCAACAGCGTAAATACCTGCATTAATAAATCTTTCAGAGTCAGCATAAAACTCCTTAGCTTTAAAGATATTTAGGTTTTTAGCCCATCCAAATTTCTTATCTTTTTCAGATCTTAATTTTTCTAAATCTTGAGCTGCCTTATCTAACGATTCATTTAAAGCAATTAGGTCTCTGTTTACAAGAGCCTCACCTATCATATTGGTATCTTTTTTTAATATATTAGCTGTTGAAAACAAAGCGTAGGCTGGCTTTATCAAAAGGATATACAAAACAACTGCTACAACTGCCGCTATCCCTAAAAAAACTAGACCCGTTACACCGAGTCCCTTAATTTTTTTATTAGAATTAATACTGCCTTTAATGTTTTTCATCATATTAGTGCCTTTCTTACTCTCTAAAACCTCATTTCCTAAATTTAGCTTAGGTGCTTCTTTCAAGCTTTTGTCAGCACCATAAAACTTTGCGTTATTTTTCATTAGTAAGCTCCTTTTCCCGTAATTACTACATACGGAGTTTTTAAAACGATTAGTAAATCATACACTAAAGATTTTTTTCTGGCATACTCTGCATCTAATCTTAATCTATCATCAAAGTTAATCTCGGATCTTCCACTTATTTGCCAAAGGCCTGTAAGACCTGGCTTTGCACTCAATACATCCTTCAAATATTTTTTAGCATGGGGGTAAACTTTTAACTGATCTTTGATCTCAAAAGGGTAGTAACATCTAGGGCCAACTAGACTCATCTCGCCTTTTAGTATATTAAAAAACTGCGGAAGTTCATCCATACTAGTTTTTCTATAAACCAGGGCACCGGGAAGTAATCTTGGGTCAGGATCAAGTTTATAGTTGTTCTTTTTATAAAGTTTCAAAAGATCCGGTCTACTGTCTAACCACGCCTGAGCATTAGGGATCATAGATCTAAACTTTAGCATCCTAAAAAGCTTCCCATCTTTTCCCACACGTTCTGGGATATCAGCAAAGACAGGTCCTTCGGGAGATACGATTTTTATCCATATCGACAATATGACCATAATGGGAGAAAAAATAATGATGCCCACTAGGGCACCAAAAATATCAAATAGCCTCTTCCCAATATAGTAGAACTGATCATTTTCCTTTTTCATATGCGCTAAGTATACATTATAATATTTTTTAGGCTTTCTTGAAACCTCTCCTTATTAAATTCTCTTGCTCTTTTTTTACACTTGTCTGAATCATAGTTTCTTTCATTAAATATTTTTAGTACCTTTTCTAAACTTTCAGAAGTCTGTTCGCCAAAAAATCTACCAGTTAAGCCATCTAAAACTGTCTCTGTTGAACCACCTGCCCCATATGCGATAACTGGTTTTCCGCATGCCATTGCTTCCAGTGGAACAATTCCAAAGTCTTCCTTTTGTGTAATTATTATGGCTTTGCAGCCAGCTATAACTTTAGCTTTCTCTTCGTCATCAATATAACCTAGAAACTCACAGCTTGCCCCCGCCGCCATTGATTCAAGCCTTTTCCTATCAGGGCCCTCCCCAATGATTTTTAAGGGCAAATTTAGGCTAGAACAGGCCTGAACTGCAATATCTACTCTTTTCCAAGGAGAAAGCCTCGTAAGAACCAGGTAGTAATCTCCCTCTTTAGGCTCAAGGTTAAGAAACAAATCTAAATTTGCAAATGGATGAATAATTTCGGAGTCCTTCTTATAGTACTTTTTAATTCTAGCTTTTGTAATTTCTGAGTTTGCATAAAACTTATCTACTTTTTGTGCTTTGTTATAATCAAGAACTCTTAAATAACTTAAAGGGTACTTTAGGAACCAAGGAGCCAGTTTTTTAATAGGTTTTAATATTCCGTAGTTCTCCTTTTCAAAGTAGTCAAAAGGCTCCCAAAACATTCTTCCTGGTGAGTGCATATAGCAAATATGCTTTGTTTGAGGCTTAGTCACAATATGGTGCGCGTATCTACTAGATAAAGATAAAACAACATCAAAATCTGAAAAATCAAAGCTCTCAAACGCTAGTGAGTGCAAGAAAAAAGGTGCGTAGTATCTATTTAGCTTTACTGAAAAAGGAAATTTTTGAAAAAAAGAGGTAGTGACTTTTCTACCTTTTAGTCTTTTTAACCACTCTTTTGATGCAACAGCAGTATATACAGGTGCTTCTGGGAACGTTTCAGCTACTGCCTCGAATACTTTCTCGGCTCCCCCATACTGTACTAGATCATCACAAACTATTGCTAGCTTCATATGTATATTATACCCAGAAGCACCTTGATAATAAGATATAATAGACAAGATGAAAATTGGATTAAATGGCGAAAGACTATTAATAGAAAATCCAGCTGGTGCAGAAAAGTATTCTCATCATATATTCTCTGCTTTGGCTAAAGTTGACACCAAAAACTCTTACATAGTTTATTTCCCAAAAGAACCTTCAGAAGAGTACTGGAAATCACTTTCAAGAGATAACCCTAACTTTTCATACAAAGTAATTAAAAAAACCTTATCCTGGACACAATTTGATCTTGCTTTAGAGCTAATCAAGAATCCTGTAGATATTTTTTTTAGCGCAGCGCACACCATACCAGTAT